>CAXGXL010000141.1:0-7622 GCA_964013555.1 uncultured bacterium | reverse complement strand
ATTGAAGCGTTCTTAGAAGTTGACGCAATCGGCTTGGCCGGTTTTCAATTCCCCGCAATTCATGCCCTCGCCCTTGCCGCAGGCTTTGGCTTTTGTTTCACAAACACCTACCTGACCGGCATTGCCATAGTCGACCATGGTACATTGAACCTCGCAGTCAGCATTGGTGTCGCAGGGGTTGCCCAAATTGGCGCAAGAGCCCAGAAGACACAAGGCTCCATCCTGCGGACAATCGGTGTTATTCAGGCAAGAGCAAGTGCTAACCACCCCTTCTGAACTGCCTAAACAACGACGGTCTCCAGCGCAATCGGAATCGCTAGTACAGGTCCCGTTGGCGGCAATTTGAATACCGTTGCAACTGTTGTACCCATTGGGACAATCCGCGCTAGTCGAGCAGAAAGGAGTGCAGTATTCAGCTCCTTGCTGGGCGTCATCGAGAAGGCAGAGCATATTCGAGGGGCACGTCATGAATTGAAAAGGGTCGCTGGAGCATGCTTGGCAAAGGGAGTTTTGCTGCGCATGGGAAACGCATTGACCGTTGGTGTTGCAGATTTCGCCGTAGTCACAATAGGTGGAATCGGGATCAGGGCTGGTGGGGCATTGGGTGCAGTCGTTTCCGGTCTTTCCATCGGTGCAGCTGCCACCAACACAAATGTATCCCAATTGACAGTCCCCCGTATTCCGACATCCTGGCTGGCAAGTTTCGGTTTGGGGATCGCAGTATTGATTGAGTTCGCAATGGACGCTGCTTCCACAGCGGCTAGCGAGGATGCACTTGCCACCGGAAGGATCGGCGGAGTTGCAAATTTCGCCGTCAGGGCAATCGTCATTGCTAAGGCACGGGGGACGAGGCTGGCAAGCACCCCAGGTATTGCAGTAACTGCCTTCACCACAAGCATCATTGGTTTTGCAGAGGCAGGCGTTGTTTTCGCAGAATTTACCCACGCCACAATCGGCATCTGCGACGCATTCGTAATTGGCTTCGTCTGCTACGCAGCCAACGTAGCTTCCTAGAATTAAAAAACTAAATAAAAAAGTTCTGAGCAATAAAGCGGGTGAAATGCGAGTCATTATTTATATCCCTGGTATTCAACGGTAATTTTGGATTGCGCTGTTGGAATGCTGTCGGAGAGGAAGACGATGGAGTTGTTATTCGGAACGTAGACCCAACCGACTCTTCCGTTGCGGGTGCCTTCGGGAATGGGGGTTCCATCTACCACCACGCAAAATGAAGTGGCGTCAACTCCGGGACAGCGGACCGTCGCGCTTGTATTGGGCGCTTCGGTCAGTTGAAATTGTGATTGCAAGCCGGAGGCATTGATAGAAAGCTCCTTGAGGCTCTCGGCAAAATCATCGCAAATACTGGTGTAGAGTCCGCCGGTTTGACTTGCTAAATCGATGTATCGGTCGCCGGGTTGAGCACTGCCACGAGTTGGTTCAAAACAGCCCTCGCCGGGGTCCCCGACGATAACGGAAACACTTATTTTGCCTTCGTTACCCGGGCCCTTATAGTGCTCAAAGAGACGTCGATAGTAGCCGACTGGACCGAAACTCTTGTCATCTTCGTCACTTACCATGATGATAAAGAGGGACGCTTCTTCTCGGATGAAGCCCAAATTTGGGGGGCTTGGCTCGTTTCCGGGGCTCCAGTTGGGTCCAACCCCTAAGGCCAAGGCCGCTGATTCAAAGGCTCTTTCGATGGGAGAGCCTAAGGTTCCGACCCGAACGTTGCTCAAGAAGCTACTTTGGGGGTCGAGTGCGGTGGAGTCAATATAGCCCGATCCACTAAGGGCTCCATTGTCATTGATGTCCGTCGATACAACACCTATATGATAGTCGACACCGGTTTCCACTAAGTTATCGATAAAACTCTGAAATGATTGACCGAGACCTTGTTGGCTGGCCGCCATGCTATTGGAATTGTCGACGATCCAAAGAATATCGATTTCGGCTGCGGCTTGTTGGGCGAATTCGTCTGTTCTGGTACTTAAGCGCACCAGGATATCCTCCGCACAACCCGCCGATAGTAGGACCGGAAGTGCGGCTAAACTTGCGATCAAAAAGGGCTTGATCTTCGATAAGTTAATCATTGATTATATTCTCTTTCATTCCACAATGGATTGCTCATAAGCGTGCAACCTATGAGAGTGGATCGAAGATTGTCAAACGCTTGTTTGAATAAAGTTGGCTTAAGGGCTAGTTTCTCGCCGTTAATTGGTAGGACAACTTCACTCAGTTGAAGCTAGGAAGGTAATTAGGGTGGACATCGATTTAACATCTGACACCGAGCCAACTCGGGTACTGGTGGTCGATGATGAAGAGACGGTTTTAGATATCATTAATGAATTCCTGACCTTAGAGGGATATGTGGTAGAGCTGGTGGGAAGTGCACGCTCAGCTATAGACCGAATTAAAACGGAACCATTCGACGTTATACTCACGGATTTGAAGATGCCCGACATGGATGGCATCGAATTGATTAGGCGCATTCGTGATTGGAACCCGGATCCTGTCTTGGTGATGATGACGGGTTTTGGGACTGTGGAAACCGCTATTGAAGCCATGAAGTTGGGGGCCTTTGACTATATCTTGAAACCATTTAAGCCCGACGATGTGGTTACCGTTTTAGAACGAGCCCTAGAGAAGCGTCGTTTGCGCCGTGAGAACATCACTTTAAGGGAGACTCTTAATTTCTATGAACTTTCGGAGGCGTTATCTAGTGGCATGAATCTCGACGAGCAGCTTCGATTGCTGATTGACATGGTTCATACCAATTTTGGGGCTGATTACGTGTCTATTGATATTCAAGATCCAAATCGTCCTGACGACTTTATCAATCGAATCCGTTTCGGGGGGCCATCTTTGGAATTTAGACACGATGCACTCATCAAGGAGTTCTTGAATGAGCGTAAGGTACTGCTTCATGGCCGCGAAGTTGAGAAATTCGTCTACAATCCCAATCTACCGGACACTCAAGTGCATAGCTTTATGGCTAGCCCTTTGAAATTGCGAGGCGCCACCTTTGGAATGATCTCTGCCTGTTCTTTGCATCCGGGAGTAAAATTCTCCGAAGGTCAACGTAAGGGCATGGCGATTTTCGGAGGTCGCGCGGCGAATGCGATCCAAACGGCTCGAATGTATAACAACTTGGAAGATACCTTTACCCAAACCATGGAGGGTTTTGCTCGGGCACTAGAAGCGAAAGATGCCTACACCCATGGCCATTCTGACCGAGTGGCGATGTACTCGAAGCTAATCGCGCAAGCGTTGGATTTGCCACCTGTCGAAGTGGATCGCATTCAACACGGTGGCCTCATGCACGATATCGGCAAAATAGGTATTCGTGGCGATGAATTGAACAAGCCGCAAAAGCTAAGTGCGGCGGAAAAGCGGATGTTTAAGAGTCACCCCGTAAAGGGAAAGCGCATCATCGAACCCATCAGTTTTTTGAGGCACCTGGTGCCCTGCGTTTATCATCATCATGAGGCCTGGGATGGAAAGGGCTACCCAGAGGGTCTTGAGGGAGAGGAGATTCCCTTAGAGGCTAGGATCTTAGCGGTTGCGGATACGTACGATGCGATGACATCGAATCGCCCCTACCGCAAAGCGCTTCCTCACGCCATTGCAATTGCTGAACTCAAGCGGTGCGCCCATCGGCAGTTTGATCCGGTGGTCGTTAGTGCGTTTTGTGAGGTGATAGAGGAATTCCGTAAAGCGCGCCTGGCCGAGGGGCTGCCCGTTCCTCATTGAAATTGGAGCGAAACAAAGCCTTTGAAGCTCGAGGGATAACGGCGAGAGGAAAAAGAGTTCTCGTTTGGTTTTCTTTATGGAATCTTGGCGCCCGTTCGCTGAGGGATTTTGGGGTGGTTTGCCTTAGGTAGCGGCAGCAAATATTGAAGAATACAAGAGAACTGGCATCTTCTTAAGCTGCTAGAAAGTTTAAAAAATTTGACAAACTCTCACTTAGCCTATTGCAACGACATCGAATCTTTAGGATTCAAGCTTTTATGGAATTGGTTGTTCAGAAGTACGGCGGTAGTTCGGTGGGAACACCTCAGAGAATTCGTCACGTGGCTTCTCGGGTTGCAGAAAATGTAAGGGCAGGTCAAAAAGTGGTTGTGGTGGTTTCCGCGATGCAAGGCGAAACCGATCGGCTACTGGAACTGGCTGATGCGGTATCTCAGCGGCCGACCCTGCGTGAGGTGGACCAACTATTGGCTACAGGAGAACAGGCATCCGCGGCTTTATTGGCAATGGCGCTAAGGGAATTCGATATCAGTGCTTGGTCGATGAACGGCACTCAAATGAACATGCGTACAGATGGTTCTTTTTCCCGAGCCCGGATTCGGAGTATTGAGCGAGAGGCTATTGAGAAGCACCTTCAGATTGGTGACGTCGTGGTGGCCACTGGTTTTCAAGGTATCGATGACGACGGAAACTTGAACACATTGGGAAGAGGGGGCTCGGACACCAGTGCGGTGGCGCTAGCTGCTGCTTTGGATGCGAAAGAATGTGAGATTTATACTGACGTTGAGGGGGTGTTTACCGCTGACCCACGCATCTGTTCAAGGGCTCAGAAAATAGATGAAATTTCGTTTGATGAGATGATGGAGTTGGCCTCTCAAGGTGCCAAAGTTCTGCAAATTAGGAGTGTGGAGTTAGCCATGAATCATAATGTTCCTATTCGCGTTCGTTCGACATTCAGTGACGACCCAGGAACCCTCGTGCGGTCAGAGGTCGATACGATCGAAAAATTAGTGGTCCGGGGAGTGTCTCACAATAAGAACGAAGTCAAGATAACCTTGCGAAAGGTTCCCGATCAGCCCGGGATAGCGGCGAGGGTATTTTCGACGCTCGCTCGTGCTCAAATTAATGTTGATGTCATCGTGCAAAATACGTCATTGGATGGTCATACCGATCTTTCATTTACCGTTGGGCAAGCAGATAGGGTTCAAACCGAGGATCTTGTCCGCACGATTGGTACTGAGATTGGAGCTCAAGACTTTGAAATTGATGATTCAATAGCCAAGGTTTCCATTGTTGGGGTCGGAATGCGTGCTCATTCTGGTGTAGCTGCGGAGATGTTTGAAACGCTCCACCAAGCCGGGGTTAACATCAAAATGATTACCACAAGCGAAATAAAGGTAACATGCGTCATTGAACGAGAATACACAGAAAAAGCTGTTCAGGCTCTTCATTCTGCCTTTGCATTGGACGGTTAGTGGTTTGATTTATCTGCTATTTTTGAGCTTATGATTTTCTTGAGTGCTCCAAATCTTCTGCTTGGATGGTGCTTTAGTGCCGTCGCCATTACTACGATTTCCGTGTTGATTTATGCCTATACGGCCTTTGCTCCGGAGCAATCGGACAACTTGGCATGTGAAGCTCCAATATCTATTGAAAAGGATGGGGTTGTGCGCTTGGGGTGTGCGGTCAATATCGATAAGGATGGTTGTAAAGGAGTCCAAGCTGGAGACCACATTAAGTGGGCGTCCGGTGAGTGCGATATTGTGCTTGGCGGGATGAGAGCGGAATTTCGTTTGGCTTCTAACTTACCTTTGGACCTCAACCGGGTATCGAGGGAAGATTTACAGTTTTTGAAGGGAGTCGGTCCTGCCTTGGCTGGGGCTGTAATTGAGTTCCGGCAAGCGAAGGGTTGGTTTCCAAGCGTTGATGCTTTGGTGGACGTACCAGGCATTGGGCCGAAAACCCTGGCTCGCCTTCGGCGGTATTTAATGGTAACTCCGGTGGAAGAGGTAACCGTAAAACGGGGGATGGTGAAAGAGTAAAGAATGAATCGAGAAGTCGTGGTAGATATAGTTGAGCGGCTACCCCAAGCTGCTATTTCCCGAGCTTGGGGATGGATAGCTCGTCGTCGTTATCCCAAGGTTGGAGTCGATGCCCTTAAGCGTGTTTTTGTGGCCGCTACCGGGATTGATTTAACAGAGGCACAAGAAGATATTGGTGATTTCGATTGCCTTGAGGATCTATTTGTTCGGCGTTTGAGGCCAGGGGTGCGCAGGGCAGAACCCGATGCTTCGGCTGTTGTGAGTCCTGTGGATGCGATGATTGGTGCCTGTGGAAGGGTCCAAGATGACACGCTCTTTCAGGTTAAGGGGCGCTCGTACCGCCTAAGTCGGCTTCTGGACGATGCCGAAAATGCGAAGAGGTTTGAAGGGGGACCCTATGCAACCTTTTACCTTTCCCCGCGGGATTATCATCGCATTCATGCACCGGTTAGTGGAGTTGTGAAGGAAGCTCGGGTTGTGCCTGGGGGGCTGCTTCCGGTTTTTCCAGAAGCGCTGGAAAAAGTGGACGAGCTATTTGCTCGAAACGAGAGAATTATCACTTACATTGATACTACCCATGCTGGTCGAATTGCTGTCGTGAAAGTAGGGGCTACCTTAGTTGGGCGAATTAGTTTGTCTTATGATTTGGCGGTGCATACCAACCAGCCCGGGCAGAGTAGGCGAACGCTTCATTATGACCCCCCGCATCTCATCCAAAAAGGAGCGGATTTGGGAGCTTTTGAATTGGGTTCTACGGTCGTGCTTATCGGAGAAAACGGCCGGGTAGATTTTGATGGAATCCATCCGGGAAGTTCTACGAGAATGGGTTTACGAATAGGATCGGTCATTGAGCGATTAAATCAGAAGCCCTCTAAAGAAGGGCTGGTGTCCTCCCTTTCGACCTCTTTTGCTGGAGAGAATAATGAGCTGGAAACAAGCTCGGGGATCAAGAAAAAGTCTAAAAGGAGTAAGAAGAAGAAAAGCTCGCCAAACGAGAGCCGCAAGAAGTCGAAGGTGACCAAGAAGGGACCGAAAGGGGCTTCATGAGCTTTGTAAGAGCATCGGTGGCTGACGAGTTCGTCCCTTCGTCTGAGTCTACTCAAGGGCTTCTTCGTTCCGAGCTTTTAGGGCAAATTGAGGGAATCGTGCATGGGTTTACGACTCGAGTAGGTGGCGTGTCTCCTTCGCCTTGTGCTTCTCTTAATGTGGGGCGAAAAATTGGAGATTCTCCCAAAGTGGTTAACGAGAACCGGCGTCGGGCGCTTAATCTTTTGGGAATATCGGAGCATCGTTGGATTTCTTTAACCCAGGTTCATGGGAGTGAGGTGGTGGAGGTTACTCCGAATGCGAATAAGGGAATTCAGGCAGACGGCCTATGGACTCGATATTCTCAGGTAGCACTGGCAGTGACGGTTGCAGATTGTGTTCCTTTGTTATTTGCTCACCGCAGTGGAAAAGCTGTAGCTGCAGTCCATGCGGGTTGGCGGGGGACAGTGGCGAAGATAGGTGCGCAGATGGTTGAGCGCTTTGCTAAAGCGGGTTTTTTGGCCAAGGATGTGGTAGTGTCTATGGGGCCCGCTATCGGACCGTGTTGTTTTGAGGTGGGGCCAGATGTACAGGCTGCGATTTCCGAAGCTTTTCCATCAGCCAATTTCTTGGCTCCGACTCCAAATGGCAAGGCATTTGTAGATCTTTGGGAGTTGAACCGAATAGGTCTTGAACAAGCAGGTATTTTATCTGCCCAGATCGATATTTTGGAGCGATGTACTTTTTGTGGTACAGAATTCTTCTCGTATCGACGCGAGCAGGGGCGAACCGGTCGTCAATGTGGAC
>CAXGXL010000140.1:0-7629 GCA_964013555.1 uncultured bacterium | reverse complement strand
CACCTGTTCAGTTCAAGATAGGGTCGTTTTGTTGAGCTTTATTTTCCAGGGGCTTTTTTCAAGCTTCATGGGGGCCTAGAACCTTTTAGGGATTGAGCTTGTTCTTCTAGAGTTGGTTCTATGTCGCTTTTTTCTGAAGGAGCTAAACAAAGAGATGCCTAACCCATTTATATCTGAGGCGAATTAAGACAATGACGTAGTCTGGTGTCTTTAGTGTTTTATTGGAGGAGTGCTAATACGTCTTCTGCGGAAATGTGTTTTTTACCAGTGGTGCCTTCACTTCCGAGAAGCTCTTGGACTAAGGCTTCTTTTCGAGCAGCCAGTGCCAGGACTCGCTCCTCAATACTGGAGGCACAAATCAATCTATAGACGTGCACTTGTTGTGTTTGGCCAAGCCTGTGGGCTCGGTCGGTTGCTTGCCGCTCTACTGCAGGATTCCACCAGGGGTCGTAATGAATCACGGTATCCGCACGAGTCAAGTTGAGGCCGGTGCCACCGGCACGCAAACTCACAACTATGACGGGAGGTCCATCTGGATCTTGAAATTGTGCAACTACTTCGTCTCGGTTGCGGGTTCCTCCATGCAGCCACAATGGAGAGATTCCTAGTTTCTTGAGCGCTTCAATTATATGTTTTTGCATCTCAACGAATTGACTAAAAACAATAATCGAACGTTTTGACTCAAGGGCTTCGCGAACCAATTCAGAGAAGAGAGCCAGCTTTGAGGATTCGGGGGTTTCTATGCCTTCTGGTATTTGCAGCAACCTTGGGTCGCAACAGATCTGACGCAATCTCATAATTGCAGCTAGGATGTCCATATGGGCCCGGCGAAGGCCGACTTCCTTTACCTGTTCCTGAACTGCCTTTCGAGCTTGGGTGGCAACATGGTCGTAGAGAACACGTTGCTCCGGATTCATGTCACACCGGATAGTAGTCTCAATCTTGTCGGGCAGTTCCTTAGCTACTTCAGTCTTAAGGCGTCGCAAAATGAGGGGTTTAATTCGAGCGTGAAGTAACTCCACTGCAGTTTTATCACCGCGTTCAATAGGGCGCGCATATCGCTTTCTAAACTGACGCAGCGTCCCTAAAAAACCGGGTGCAAGAAAGTCAAAAGTGCTCCAGAGTTCCTCGGGGCGATTTTCAACGGGGGTACCAGTGAGGGCGAGTCTTTTTTCACTCTTGAGTTGCCTGACGGCGGTGGCATTTTGGCTCGCAGCATTCTTAGCACTTTGGGCTTCATCGAGAATGATATAGCGAAAATTTACTTCTTGAAGTATCTCTGAATCTCGCCGCAATACCCCATAACTTGTACAGATGACATCCGCGTTACTTATATCGATGGCGTGCCTAATTTTTGGCGGGCCGTGCCACATAACCACCTCAAGGTCCGGTGCAAATTGAGCGGCTTGGTCTCGCCAAACGGAGATTACGGATGTAGGAGCTACAACCAATGATGGCTTTTTGCCTTCGTCTTCGTGAGCTAGAAGCAATAGGGCCAAGGTTTGAATTGTCTTTCCTAACCCCATGTCGTCGGCCAATACTCCGGTAAGGGAGTGCCGGTGCAGCATATATAACCAATCTATTCCGCGCTGCTGATAGTCTCGTAAATCGGCTTTGAGTGAGGATGGCACAACGGTAGATGAAGGGGCTCCGTTGCCAGAAACTTCATCGAGCCATGCCTGAGTAGCCTCGTCGGCGGCCTTGAGGGCTGCGGTATCGCCAAGTTTTCGCAATAGACCGACGCATAGAGGGCTGACTTGAATTCGGTTGGTTTCTGCACCGATGTCTTCGAGGATAGCGAGACTCATTCGAAATTCTTCGGATGGTTCAACAAAGGAGCCATCGTCCAGTTTGACGTATCTCTCGCCCGAATCGAGCCAAGCAATCAGATCTTTTAGCTTTATCTCGGCGTTTGCTCGGGTGTCCGCTGTCACCGTATTTATATCGATAGATAAATCGAGAAGTCCTCGTTCTTTAAGTAATCTAAGCTCAGTCGAAATCTCTAGATTATCTCGAAAAATGGGAGCGTTTTCCCCGCGCACGAGGGTCCACTCCTTGGGAAAAATACCCGAACGAGGGTCGAGCGCTCGGAGTGCTGTTTCACTGCGGGCTACAAAGGAGCCACTTTCTCTGTCGAACCGAAAGCCCATTCGTCGAAGGTGCGCGCGCGCCTCTTCCTCACTGGCCAGATCACGCTCAAGGAGCCCTCCTGCTTCAGATTCTCCGTGAAGGAAGGCTGTATCAGGTCGTTGACCATGAATGGGAACGGTTTCTGTTCCGTAAATTGCGGCTAAGCTGACGCACGTTTGTGGATTGGAGCCTTGCTCTTCGGGGACCCAAATAGTTGCCACAAGATGATCAGGCTCGCCTCGCTGAATCGCTAGAACCATCAGGTCTTTGTCCGGCACGCCCGCATTTCGCAAATCACGAACCAACTGGTCTCGTCGAGTTGGGGTAAGTTCCTTATCTAGGTTCAAGCTTGCTCGACCCGTCCAAAGAGTAAGGTCGTGGTTTTCAGACACCACCGGTAGGGCCCGATGCCCACGAATTAGGTAGGCTCGTCCGCTCCCAAAAACCAATCGTCCGGCCGTCGGACAAAACCAATCTCCGTCTTCATCAGTAAATCCGAAGCGAATTTCAGTTCTTCCGGTGGCATTTTGGCTCACTTTCACGCGCGGAAAGAGCCTTATGTCGGAAATGCGGAGGCGGCTCCCATCCACAAAGGTGTGTCGGCGGCTGAAGGATGGGAGTAGCCTTGCCAATTGCCCGTCCGGTAGTTGGCCGTAGATTTGGCAGGATCGAAGCTCCCGAACGATGATCTGGTCTGTCGCGTTGAGCTTGTTGAAGAGGAGTTTTAGTTCTTGTTGGGTTAAGAAAGGAGCGTCATCATTAGCTTTTTCTTCTTTGGCCAAAATCTGCGAGGCCAAAGACCTGCCGGTGAAACGAAGAGTGTATTGCAGCTTGAGTGCATCCTTGTCAGTACTACCCTGAAAGGCTAAACCGGTACTTCTTGCGAAAGCCATTTGGCTACCCTATCAGCCTAAAAAAGATTTCGAAACCCCTGATTGTACTCGAGGAACAACAATAGACTGACCGAGGAGGGCAATTATTCATGGAAAGGGCATTGCTTTCTCGCGCTTCATGCGCGGTTTAAAACCAAAGTCAAGGTGTCGACTAAGGTCTCGTCACCAATATGGCGGTAGTCGCATCGTGATTTGAATTCATTACCAGGGTAGTACCCGACTCTTCAAGTGCTGATAGCACACTCAGTAGTCCTAAAGTGGCCCCGCAGTCACCAACCGTCCAGGCAAGATGCCGTATTTCGGTGTTGGGGTACAAGGATGAGAGGACGTTTAATTCGCTGCGCATGGCGCCAGAAACTAGAGTACCACTAATGACTTGGCCCAAATTGTTCATGACATGGCGTTTGGTATGAAGCCAATCCACAAGAATTTGCCGAAGATCGTTTTTGTTGAGGAATGGGGGGGCCCGCAGAGAGTCGAAGAGGATTGGGACACCCGGCAAAGGGTCATCTCGCTGTCCCAATAGTAAGGCGGCCGCCCCTTCAGCAAGAGGAGGGAAGTGCTGGCCGCTGGCTTGACCTTTTTGCTCGATATACTGGAGAGTTGCGGGTTCCAATACATCACTGGTTACGACTAAAAGTCGGGAGTTTGAGCTTGCTTGTAGCAATTGAATTCCTTGAAATAAGGTGAGGATTCCTTGAAGAAAGTCACCTAACTGGATTTCACTCGCAGGGATTTGAGGATGTTTTTTGCGCCAACTCAGAGCAATTCTTGCTTTTATGGGCCAGGACTCACTCGGGCTAGATGGAATCCCTGCTTTTTTCGGCTCTTTGGGTAACTTCATTGCTGAACCGTATTGGCTGCAGAGCAAAACGGTGGGTGGCGAGTGTTGAATCGATTGAACATGGGACATGCATGGCTGACTCACCAAGGCGAGAGCTGCTCCAAAACGATCAAATGTATTCGGTGAGCGGTTGCTAGAGTGCAGTACTTGGGGGTTAAAAAGTCGCACTGGCCGTCCTTGAGGAGGACCATCGGCTGGGGCGGGGGCAGCTGGGCTACTCAGGAGAGCATGGTGAGCGAGAAGGCTAAATGAGCTTTGGGTTGTAATGAGTGTGATAGTTAGCTCCGCAAGGTCGGTTGGGGTTCGTTTGGAGGCAGCAGGATAACTAGAGTAGCTCCGGCTGCCTCTTGGGAGCGAGAGGAAGTCTTCTTGATAATCGTAAATGCCTCGGAGGGGCGAGTTTAGAGGATTATAAAGAAGGCCTGACTTATGAATTTGTTTGTAAGTTCACCGTTTTACCTGCGCGCCAAACTTGGAATGATACCGCATCTTTTGCGGTTAGTTTCTTTATGTGGTTTCCTAAATCGGCAGGCTTTCGCACTGGCTTTTTATTTACACTGATAATCACGTCATCGTTGCGCAGCCCCATTTTCAGGGCTGCACCCCGTGCTCGAATGTGGATCACCAAGACACCAAGTGGTTTACGTAGCCCTAACTCTTTAGCTTTTTCCGCGGTGAGTTCTTTAACCCGTGCTCCGAGAACAAACGGTGCGACTGCAGGAGTTGCCGCGACAGCTGGGGATTCGGAGGCTTCTGACTCTAAATCTACCCGAACGGGTTGGGGCTTGGCTGAGGGCTTTGCATCGGTTGGCGCAGCCTTGATGACACGTGCTCGGCGCGCTTCTTGAGCCGCGGCGACGGCCGCTTGGCGTTCTTGTTCGAGTTTGGCTAATTTGGCCGCGTGTTCCTTTTCCGCTTCGGCTCGGGCTTTTTGTTTTTCGGCTTCCTCTAGTGCCTTTTGGGCTGCGAGTGCCTCTTCTTCTCTGCGTTTCTCTTCGGCTGCGAGTGCTGCCTGCTTTGCTTTTTTCTCGGCTTCCAAGCGGGCTAGTTCTGCTTCTACCTTTAGGCTGCGTACTCGGCTAACAATTCCCCCTTCAAAAAGAATTTGGAGGTCACCGTAATCAGCTTCAAAGGACATGGCATCGGTTTCTGCTTCATCCGGATTTCGTGGCGCTCCCAACGCAGCGGAAACTTCAGAGCGACTCATCCCTTCGAGTACGTTTTTTTGGTAGATGGCATTGAGAACTTCGGGAGTTCTTAGGGACAACCAAGTACTAACCCACATCGGGCTTACCAAGCGAGAACGGACTTCGGCTTCGAATGTTTTGGCATCAGGGATATCTTTAGGAAGCACGAGCACCAAGGTTGTTTTGACGCCTTCGCGAGAGGTGTTTTCAACCACTAGCCAAGTGTGTGCAGTGGGGGCAAGCTCAAAGGGGTCGCGGCTTTCATCCATCGCGCCGTCTAAGGCACCAAATGGGTAGATGATCTCCTTTAAGACCACCGGAGTGCCGGCCGGAAGCGTCATTTTGGTTACCATCCGGACGGGCGCACGCTCACCGTTGTGGCGTTCGAACTCAAGAATTTCGAAGGGCCGAGGATCTGCAAAATACTTGTCATTTTGTCCAAAAAACTCTCCACCTGTGACCGTTGATGCAAGAACGTACTCGCGGTCTATCAATAGGCGCTCAAGTCTAGCTTGATCTTCTGGAGCTAAGTTCAAGCCTTTAGGCCCAAGTCCGAGAAGGGTACAAGAGGTTAAAAAGCACAGTGGTAGCCACCGAGTGTACGATAGAAAGCGCATAGCATCTCCTTGGTATATCGACGTTTTCGGGCCGAACCGGGGTTGTAGGAGGCCTCGACGCCATGGTCAATAGCCTTTGTGAAAAGTTGAGATGCCCGTTGAATGGGGCGGCGAGTCACTTTTCTGACAATAATTAAGGAAAAGCTATTTATGTTAAGCAACTAGGCGATATTGCTTTGCGGGTTGCGGCAGGTCTCCGGGGCGCGGAGGGCCAAGAAAAATGGCTTATCCAAGGCTGAGTTGGGAGGCCGATTGGGCTATCTCTTTGATTTGGGCCAGGCCCAGACCCAGACCCAGGAGAAGAGGTCTGTCGATTGTCTGGCCCTTCGTTACGGTCTTCGGGGCACTGGCGCTCAGTGGTATTGAGTTGTATACAACTCAACTATGAATAGAATTCCTGTAACAATCCTAGGGGGATTTTTAGGCAGCGGAAAAACAACGCTGCTTAATGAGCTGCTGAGCCAAGATCATGGAAAACGTATTGGGGTCATCGTTAACGAATTCGGGCAAGTGGGCATTGACGGAAGTTTGGTGTCCGGAGGGGAGACCTTCATTGAGTTGCCTAATGGTTGTTTGTGTTGTGTTTTAAGTGAGGATCTTGATCGAACCCTGGCTGAATTGAAGAGCCGAAAAGATTTGGATGCTTTGGTGGTTGAAACTACTGGGCTTGCAGATCCTCTGCCTATCGCCTGGAATTTCTCCAAACCCGACGTTTCTGACTATTACCGTGTTGATGCGATCGCTACGGTGGTGGACTGCCTTCACATTGAGCGGGCCCTAGAGGATTCGGCGGAAGCGCTCGCTCAGGTTGAGCGAGCGGATATCTTGATTCTAAATAAGATGGATTTGGTTTCCGATGAGGGGGCTGCCGCAAGAACTATTGTTGCTAAGCACAATGAAGGGGCGGTGATTGTGAACCGAACCGTAGGTTCGTCGTCCTGGAATATATTGCTCGATCAGACGCACTTACCCGAGCAGCGTTCTCGAGAGTCGGCTCATCAAATCGATCCACATGCTAAGTCGAACTATTCTTCTTATGTTTTTCAGACTCAGGAGGTCCTTTCTGAGCTAGCCTTGGAGGACCTCTTATTGGATTTACCTATGTCAGTGTATCGCTGCAAAGGTATCGTGAACACGGATGCGCCATGGGGTTGGTCGGAGGTACACACGGTCGCGGGCCGATATGATGGCCGGCCTTGGGAGAATCATGACCAACGCAGCACGAGTACCCTGGTCTTTATTGGACAAGGGATCGAACCGGAGTTGTTGAAAGGTTTGTGTGAGAACCTAGTGCAAAAAGCCCGTCTGGACTAGGTTTTCGGCCCCACTAAGGACTGCGGTGGGAACTGGATGGATGTGCTCGTTTTTATTAGGAGGAGAGTCGAATGTTCGAGAATCCCGAAGTCGTTTCAGCGTGGATTAGTGGTGGTCTGAATGTGGTGGCGGCAGTTATTGCCGCTTTTGCAGCAGCTTTGGTTGGACGAACTTTCGTGCGCCAAGAGAAATTAAAGGCAAAATTCAATGAGGCTTTAGCGGATATTGCTTTCTTAACGGAGGTAGAGCAAACCCACTGTGCGCGAAACAAGGTTGAAATGGGGGAGTCTTATAAGAACCGAGTTCGGGAATCTGTTCGGGCAAGAGGCTACGTTTGGAGTGGTAACTATACGAAGGGCCGTGCCAAAGAGCACAGCCTGAATGGGAAGAAGTGAGTGGGGGGCTTATAGCCGGGCCGACGTTTGATGGTCATGGACCAGCTCTTGGACAACCCTAGGATCGGCTAGGGTGGTTGTGTCACCAAGGTCTTCGTAGTTGCCCATGGCGATTTTTCGTAGAATTCGCCTCATTATTTTTCCTGAGCGTGTTTTTGGGAGACCATTCGTAATTTGAATGCCATCGGGTACAGCTATACCTCCTATGCCATCTTTGACGGCCTGCCTGAGCTCTTCAGAATAAGAGAC
>CAXGXL010000139.1:0-7652 GCA_964013555.1 uncultured bacterium | reverse complement strand
CGGCTTTAGTTTCGGCTTTAGTTTCGGCTTTAGTTTCGGCTTTAGTTTCGGCTTTGGCTTGGGGCTTACTTAATTGTGTTACATTATGAGTTGTGGTGCGGTGCTCGCTGCAGGCGCAGGCCAGCAAAAAGGAAATTAATGTAAATGGATAGGTTGCCTTCTGCATGAGGCACTTTACGCTAGATAGAGACGCAGGCCAAACTAACTTAGATGGGGCTTTGTCTTCAGTTACCAATTCTTTGGTTTTTGGGGATCTCATGACGCTGGATATCGATTGCAACGCTGACGTCTGGGGCGCTGGGTGTTTCGTGGTTTTTAAAGAGGGTTACGGTGTCATTCCATTGGGAGTAAGTCCTAGCAAGGTATTTTCGGGCGGCTCTTAAACGTCGTGATAGCTAGAGCTTAAGTGCACGGGACCTTACCGGGCGGGCGGTTGAACGGTCGGCGTGGTGAGAAGTGGAACAAGAATGTGCGGATGGCTTCGGTTGTTAGCCAATCAGTTCTAAACTACACTGTATACCTAATCCAAGTAGTTTGGGGACTTGCTAGGAGATAAATATGAACAACCATTTTGGGCACAACTCTTTTTTGAAGGACACTGAGGCAGAAATAAACAAGGTAGCTGCGGTTGTACTCGTTTTGGCAGGATTATTTCTCGTGCAGTGCCGTTCGGAGGATAGCTCCGAAAACCCAGGCGAACCAGAACCCAATGAGGCTATTAACGATACAACTCTGCAAGTGTCGAATTACATGTATGGAGAGTACGGTTCGTCTACTAAGCTTACTATTTCTTGGACGACCAGCGGGAAGGTCTCTAAAATCGTCTACTCTGAAGTAGCTCCTGGGCAAGGGCCAACTCACGAACTAGCAATTGATAACTCAATAACCTCCATTGTACTTGATGATTTGAAATCTAGTACAACGTACCAAGTAGATATTCAAAGTTGTGACTCTACATGCATATCAAAGGCGGTGGCCTCGGGGACGACGGAGGAGGAGTACTGGCAGGTTCAGGGGCAGTCAACGTGCACAGGAAATCAAGCCTGTGTTGATTCTGCAACAATAGTGCTTGAAGACAGTGCTACGGCGGCCTACGCCATCAAGTACCCCAGCGAGAACAAAACAACGCTCTACACAAACAAAAAGCCCCTAAGCAGCAGCGGCCCCATGAAAGCATTTGCCCAAAATAGCGGTGGCACCGAACTCTCCGATTTTTTGAGTTTCGAATGGGTAGACGGCCCATATATCCACACTTGCGATAGACATCAGGAAGATTGTAGCGATGTTGAGATTAATATGGCGACCTACCAAATAGTGCCCTTAGCCAATGAAGAAGCTACGTTGTTAGTCTTTGAGGGGATGACCTTTGAAGAAAGAACGTTACCGGATGGAGAGACGGGATTTAAACAAACTACGCAGTTATATCAAATGAAAAGCTACGATGGTTATACTGGTTTAGACTTTAATTATGATGAGAACAGCGCCATTTGCGACTTTGACGACTTGCGACAAGGCGCTTCGTGTAACTACGAGTTGCTGTTATCTGCAGATGACGAGAGTGGGCTCAAGCAAGTAAGGCAGACCAAGATAGCATACCCGGTATTGGAGGACATCTATTGGAAGGAAAACCCTGGAACATTTATGGCGATTACCGGGCAAGATAATTGCGGTCAAACAGATGATGGGATTTTCATGGGGATTTTGTCAGATGCCGGTTGGGAAACGGTGAAAGAAGATGGTTGCCCTCGGCCGTTATTTACTCATGGCCACGGTCCTATCGTTGTTCATATGGGGCAAAACCAATATAAATTGTACGCCGAAACCTACGAACTTGAGCCAGGAGAATCTTACAGTATTACGGAGGTGACTAAGCCTTTACAGCTCATTTATGCCGATGGCTCTCTGACTGATTCGAGTAATGTCGAAATCAGTGACTTCGAAGATGAGTCCTTGGCCCGCGAGGTAAACTTTTTGTGGGCTAACGGACAACCAGTAAGCCCTGCCTACGAGTCGGGGTTTGGGGACCACATGATTTTCTTGCCCACCTCGAATTTGAATCATCAGATTATGTTTCTCAACCTTAATGGTTTTGATAATACGGATGTTCCAAACGGCTCTCCTGGAATAGGCGTGGCGGTATTATTGAACCCGTAATCTTGTTCTTCGCGCGCTTTTTAAGCACTTGAGGTTGTTATGGGCGGTGCTGCACAAGGGAGGCAGGAGTGTCGTTAGTGATTGGAATTATTCGAGTTTTGTCTTTGGCGCACCTTCTGGCTCCATTGGGGTTTCTTGAATTTCGCTCGATATTTCCTTTAAGCAACCTCGCCCATTATCTTCCGATACTTGAGGAAACCCCCATCTCGTAGGAGTCCTCAATGCACCGGATCACAAATACAGAGCAGGCGCAGGTTTCTGCCCTTAGTTGTGAGGCGCCTGATGTTCTCAGGCCCCGGCGAATACCTCTTGGTAATCAAGCGGCGAATAACGCCTCGGTGGATATATTTGAGCCTCGGGTTTCTGAATATAGTGACGTCGAACAAGGCATTCATTTAGGTGAGCGCTCCCCCTCGAGGAAAGCCGCTGATGACCTAGGCAGAGTGCTGACACTACCAGGGCGCTTCGTTGGCCAGACGCTTGCTTCCATGCTCCCCTTATCCGTTCTTGCCGACGCCATGGTTTTTCCTCTATGGCCGGAAGGCTACCCCGAAGAGTTTCTCAGTGAGAACCGAAAAATGTTGGAAAAGAGATTTCGGGGGGAGGCTGTGCAGATACCGGTTCGAGATTACGCCGTGGGAAGGATTGCCAATCCCGGATCGACCATCACCCTCGATGGCATGTATTTCGAACCCCTTCGGAAAGAGACCAAGAAGACCGTGATTTACTGCAATCCCAATGCGGGTGTTTACGAAACCAATAGCGATATTGTCGAGTACTATCGAAATGAAATAGGTGTGAACTTGCTGGTTTTCAACTACCGGGGCGTCGGTGAAAGTGAAGGTCGACCAACTACGGCCCGTACGCTTAACGATATGGAGGACATCTACAAGTGGCTTGTGACTGAAAAGGGACTTTGCGAAAGTGACGTGATGGTTCACGGCCGTTCTTTGGGTGGCGCTTATGCTGCGGCCTTGGCGGCGAAACATCCTAAAATGACTCTCGTTTGTGATCGCGCCTTCGAGGACCTCGCTAGCGCAGCGAAGGGCATGGCCGGCGGTGGGGTTGGTGGCAGCGTAATGGGCGGACTAGCCTTTATGTTCTCGGCCAGTGAATTGTCTACCCACGGTTACTATCAGAAAGTTCAAGGGCACAAATTGTGCGTGGCCGATCACCACGACGAGATGTTTGAGAACTACCGTGGTAAAGGTGGCGACGTTATCGACCTCAATTCTAAGAAAGAATTTACCCACAATAGGCAGGAACTCACCCTGCGGAGTCCTTTATTTGAGAGATGGGTCAGAGAAAATTTTCTGTCGAAGTAAGCGTGTTTCGGCAATCGTCTCTATTGTAACAACATGAAATTTGCCTCTTTAACTGCATACATTATCCGGTTGGATCTGACTCCAAAAATTTCGTAAGGTAAGTCCGACGAATCTGTTAGGCGACTCTGCATAAGTGGGGCTTTCGGGCAGGAACCAGCGAAAAGGGAGAAGGAGATGGCAGAGGTATTGATTATTGGTGACGGTCCTGGGGGCTTGAGTGCAGCTCTTTTTTTGGCGCGAGGGGGGCAAGACGTGGTGCTCTTCGGACAAGATAAAACAGCCATGCACTGGGCAGAGCTCAACAACTACCTCGGCGTCACCACGATTCATGGTTCGGAGTTTCAGAAAATAGCGAGGTCGCAAGCGCAAGCAGCGGGCGCTATTCTTCGAGATGAGAGAATTACGGAACTAGCGTGCAGTGATGACGGTTTTGTGGGGACAACGGATGCAGGTGAGAGTATCCATGCTGGCTACCTTATTCTATCCGAAGGCAAGGGCCCCAAACTTGCAACCTCCATAGGATTAGAGACTCATGAAGACGGTGCCATTAAGGTGGACAGAAATGGTCTAAGTTCTGTGGCAAATGTCTACGTGGTGGGCAGGTCGACTCGGCCCGGGCGAAGTCAAGCCATCATCAGCGCTGGAGATGGTGCCGCAGCGGCCATCGATATTTTGTCAACAATGGCGGGCAAAGCAGTATGTGATTGGGATTCGGCTCCAACGGGCGAGGGGTAACTCCAAGTTGCCAAATAGTTCTTAACGAAGCAGAGGCGAAACTAAGGCATCCGCATTTCACTTTGGTGTTTTAAAGGCCCGTCTCTTTCTGATGTGAATTTTGGGGGACGTGGACTGCCGAGGGCTCTATACAAACGATAGTTGAATTCTGGAAGTTGTTCTTTTCGTGGTAATGAGTATGCGAATCTGGTACTTTCGGGGCCACCATTTGGAGACCGCCTCTGGTTCAGTAGTTTAGAGTTAAGGGAGAAGGAGCTCTTATTCAATGTGTCCTAAATTTTGTGTGTCAGCTTTTTTGGTGTCTTGCTTTGTAGCGGCACCCGCAATGGGGCAAGTCGGCTGGGAAGCCGAAACGAAGATTGAGGTTTTTCGCGTTAATCCCCAAACCAAGAAGTTTTTGCAGCTATCGGTACGGGATCCCATTCCAACCGGTAATTTGGCTCAGATCCAAATGGAGCTTACGGGGTTGCCGGCTGGGTGCACCAAGCAAGACATATTTGGTGCGACTCACCATGCCAATGTGTGGGCCTGGACGGTCGATGGAGTGCAAACGATTTCGAAACCCTATCGGCCCGACGGGGGCAATATCCTATGGAGAGATACGAGTTGGGCGCGGGCGGTCACATTATACAACGCACAGAACGCCGCAAATCGAATGACTACCACGTGCAATGACGCAAATCTAACTCGATTAAATCAGTGGATTAGGCAGCAGTGGGACGACCACAGGGCACAGGTTATGTCGACGTGGCGCTCTTTGTACACGGGCCCGGGCTCGGTTGCTCCACCTGTTATTGGTATTCCTCGATTCTTTGGCAAGTTTACCCGCACCAAGACTAGAACTACCCATTATTGCCACCGCGATGCTAACTGGTTTGGTTTTGAAGCCGGGCCGGGTCTAGCGGTTCAAGTGCATGACGAAGGGTATACTTCAATTCTTGAGTTTAAAACAGCAGCGCCTGGTGGGGCTCCCTTTAGCGCTGCGTCGCTGGACGAGCACCGACGTGGGTGGACCCGCATTGAGCATTGCTTGTTGAACCCCAATGTTAAGGGCCGCATTGTGATAAAGGTTAGCCCCACGGACCATTGGATACTTCAGGTAAATAAGGGGGTGAAATTCAAGCAGGATAAAGACATTCAATTCACTTTTAATATCGCTCTTGAAAATCTGCACGAAGTAGATATGGCTTTTGGCTGGCCAGATGCGCCTGTTAGCGCGGGCGTAACCCAACTTCAAAAGAATCTTCAGCGCTACATTCTCAAGAATGTAGTCGCGGCGAATCAAGTGCACATGGATAAAAATAGTCAATCTCCTTTTGTAAAGCAGACTACTTGGTCTTTTCTGCCACCTCTCTTTGAGACTGTAGGGGCTTTTCAGGCTACTAAGAACTATCTTCTTACGAATTGGAGAGAGGGTAATCTTGAAGATTGGATAAGATCCAGTGCTGCCCATTTCGACGATTTTCTCAAGGCGTGTCTCGAGGTCGCACCGAGCGAATGGTATGGCTGCTTAAGTCCTTATTTCGATATTGATGTTGGGGGCGATTATGGCCAACCGACTAGAGCCAATGGCAAACATTATGTGACTGTAGAAGAGCGCGTTAATGCTAGAAGCGTTGGGGCGCGCTACCCCTTTACCGGTCGGGGCCCGATTCAGGCCGCCGATTTAGCGGCGGCAAGAGCTGTTGTTGATGGTTACGGAACGAAGCTTCACTGAACGCCGGCAACTCTTGTGAAATGATAATCCCACAATAGGATAGGGAACAAGGTAGTGGGCGCTTTTGAAGGGACGTTCACCCACTTATGTAGGTGAGTAATCGGCCTCCCTGAGTAGCGCTCAGTTGGTTCTAGGCGCTTTTGGTCTCTAGCCCTAGCCATAAGAATCCCTGAATTTATAGGTTGATGGATCCGTCTAGCCGCTCGCCTTCATACCTAGACCATCCCCATGTGACTATCGACCCGTCATTTTTGAGTGCGGCAAAGGCCCAATAGGTTGAGAATATCGCTTCCACCCCGTCGACTAAGAGGGAGGATACGTTTGAGCTGTCAGCGCCATGTCCAGCGGAACCCCAGGTTACGACGGAATCATCGGCTTTAAGGGCAGCGAAAGCGGATCCGCTAGAAACAATTCTAACAACGCCAGTGGACAATTGAGAAGCTACACTGGAACTGTCTCCTCCTGAATTCGATTCGCCCCAGGTGATTACCGAGCCATCACTTTTAAGAGCAGCAAAGGCAGAGCCAGTGGAAAAAATAGTCTCGACTCCGGTGGAAAGGGCTGCACTAACACTGGAGCTGTCTCCACCCCAATTGGGGTTGCCCCAGGTAACCACCGAACCATCACTTTTAAGGGCAGCAAAGGCGGATATTGCGGAGAATACCCTAACAACTCCGCTTGAGAGTGAGCTAGATACTGCCGAACTATCTCCCCCATTGTCGTCCCAACCCCATGTGACTAGGGATCCGTCAGATTTAAGGGCAGCAAAGGCTGAATCCGCCGCATAAATGGCCGTAACTCCACTTGAGAGTTTGTCAGCAAGAGAAGAGCTATCGCCGCCATAGAGACCTTTACCCCAAGTAACCACCGAACCATCATTCTTAAGAGCTGCAAAGGCTTCAGAAGTAGCAACCACCTGACTCACGCCACCTCGGAGACTATCCGAAAGAGACGAACTGTCCCCTCCGTAGGTTGCATTGCCCCAGGTTACGACCGAACCATCATCTTTGATTGCGGCGAAGGCATGTTCTGTGGAGATGACGTCAATTACGCCGCCTGCAAGCTCCTCGGATGCACTAGAACTGTCCGCCCCTGAATACGAATTACCCCAGGTCACGATAGAACCATCACTTTTCAAAGCGGCGAAGGCGGTAGGAGTAGAGTATATCTTGGTAACACCACTTGAAATTGACTCGTAAACACTAGAGCTATCGCCGCCATAGAGATCTTTACCCCAAGTAACCACCGAACCATCTTTTCTAAGGGCCGCGAAGGCAGCGTCCGTAGAGAATATATTCGTAACATCAAAGAGAGCATCGGCGACTTCTGAGCTATCGGCACCCTCTGTAGAGTTTCCCCAAGTAACCACCGAGCCATCAGTCTTAAGAGCAGCAAACGCACTGTCGCTCGCAAAGATTTGGGTCTTTGGTTTTGTTTCTCCCCCTGATCCTGAACTCCCCGGAGAAGTATCCGAGTCTCCACATGCCGTGGCTAGAAGAACCGAAATTAAGAAAGTAGAAGTCTTTAAATACGTGCTCATCAATATTCCCTCACCAAAGATCTCTCATGGATCGCATTGTCTCTGACCACTGAATACAACTGAATATAGGCTTGAAACAACGCCGATACACTGCGGTTAATTGGAGTGCAAGCCAAGTTGAACTAACGAGGCCCGACTGGAGCGAAACGGGGAGAGTGCCGATTTTGGATCGAAGCCGCCT
>CAXGXL010000138.1:0-7691 GCA_964013555.1 uncultured bacterium | reverse complement strand
CACAATAAAATCCGTCAAAAAAGCACCCATTTGCAGTGCAATCGTTCTCATTATCGTATTGTATGCAGGCTTCGTCACAGAGGCTGTTGGCGTCATCGAAAGCGCAGCCATTCGCTGCACAGGCTTCGGCGTCGTCGTCAAAATTTGTGCAGTCCACTGCGGTTGTGCAAGTAGTAGAGGTTGTCAGAGCACAACTCGTTAAATTGGCGCACTCGTCAATCGACGCAGAGGTACATTCGGTATCGCAGACTTCGAGATTGGAGTCCCAGGTGCAATTTGTTGCCGCAGTGCAGGTTTCTGCATCTAGATTTGCGGTGCATTCGTGGCGGCACTCGGTGCTTTCAACCAACCAAGTACAGTCTATGTCTAAATTACACTCGGGTTGATTGTACCCTTGCAATTCACAACGATCGCAGTATTGCTCCGAGGAACACTCGGCGTCTAATTTACATTGACCCTCCACAATGGGCTGGCAGCTAGGTGGCGCCGTTTCACTGCCTCCATCGCAGTACTCTCCTGGTTGGCAATCTTCATTGTATTCGCAGACCCTGGTGCATGCGCCCTCTAAGCAGAGTAAGCCCGTTGTGCAATTACTTTCCATGGTGTTCGGATCAGCCCGACATTCATCTCCTAATTCGGCAAACGCAACGCATTTGTTTGTATCTGGATCGCAGAAACTCTCGGAGCAGTAGGTGTCGAGTAGACACTCATCACCTATGGCGGGTTTGGCAACGCAGGAGCCTTCGAGTGTGGCGCTGTCGCAATAACCGGTTTCAGCGGTGAAGGTACAACCCGGCTCAGCAGCACATAGGTCCGATTCTCCATCGAATTCCCAACAGTTATCGATACAGAGGCTCTCTGGTTTACACATGCTCTGCGTTTCTCCTTCTGGGGAGACCAAACACGGTTGGCCTACATCCACCTGGGAGCATTGATTGTTGGTACATCCCAGATCTGGAGCGCAGTGGGCTTTTTCTTCGCAATACTCTCCTTCGGCGCCAAGAAATTGGCAGGTGGGGGCGTCGCCAGCAGAAAGAGGGCGGCAGCCAATGCAACTGCCTACTTCTGCGCAAGTTTCTTCTTCTGGACTGCAACTTGAGCCGAGTTGCACAATAGGCCTAGCATCGCCTTCTATCGGATCTACACAGACGTTGTTTTCACAAAAGAGCTTGGCTTTACATGGAAGGTGCTCGTTACACGCTTCGTTTAATAGTCGCTCTTTAATACATACCCGCGTATTGGGCTGAGTTGGGGTCTCCGATGTGCACCAGCTTCCTAATTGGCACTCCCAGTCGCGTGTGCAGCTCTCGCCGTCTTCTGCGTTGCCGCTGTAGAAGGTTGTACATACTCCCGCTTTAAGCTCGGCCCATTCTTCAGATTGAAGCAATTCAATCCCCGGAGTGTTTTTGCGCAACTCTAAGGATTGGGCCACACAGGATTTGGCTGCTTTCCAATCTAGGGTGATTCGTCCTTGGGTCGAATCTGCAAGGAGTTCGAGCCCCCATTCGTGGCCCGCACTTCCAGGACGGCAGTAGGTGCTAATTTCATTCTCGCTTAAGTCCAGGTGCGTTTGCGCTTTGGCGTGCGAGCACAGAGGTCCCCCGGGAGCGCCGTCCATTGGATCTACCAAACTCTTGTACACTTCAAATAGCTGGCACAATTCGATTGCTGACATTGGTTCAATGACTTCGGGGGATTCAGCCGTCGTACTTGCGTCCTTTAGGTTGTCGGTTTTACATGCCGATAGAGAAAATACGAGGCTAATGCTGCAAAAGAGGTAGGGCCACAGAGAATTGAATTTCATTTGAATTCCTCGCTGGATAAAATCAATACGCAATTGAGTTAGGTGGAGCATCGATTAGCATCACTGCGCGGAACTGTTAATCAAAAAGCTTGTTTTTGGTCTTTTATTTTGGGTGCTCGATGGGCAGTCGCTTACTTTAGAATCCCTGGATCTTTGCCCACAGCTTGTCTACCTCTTTTCGGGTTTGGGCAGGTGTGCCACTATTGTCAATAACCCACGTTGCTTTTTCTTTCTTGGAGTCAAGGGGGAGTTGGGATTCCAGTCGTTTGACCGCTGCTTCCATTGAGATTTGCTCTCGCTTGATGAGTCTTTGGAGTTGGATGGCTTGGGGGACCCAGACCACGATAATGCCCTCGAAAAGGCCCTCTGATTGGCGCTCGAAGAGGAGTGGAACATCGTAAATGACTCTTTCGACGCCGTTTGTATCCAGAGCTTGAACTTGTCGTGCCACTTCTTGGGCGACGGCTGGGTGAGGTATAGAACCTAGCCGCCCAAGATCTTCGGAGTGGCCGAAAACTCTCTCGCCGAGTTTGGGGCGGTTCAAGGAGCCGTCCTCACACAGAACTCCCGGAAAAGCTTGCTCGATCCTTAGGGCTAGGGGGCTTGGATGACCGTCTATGGGGCAAATTAGCTGGTGGTAGATGGTGTCTGCACAGAGAATTTTCGCCCCTGTATCAGCGAGTTGTCCGCTGACGGTGGATTTACCACTGGCGATACCGCCGGTTAGTCCTAGCAATTGAATGGCCATTGAAAAGGCCTATCAAGGGACGAGGTTTTGGGCAAACCCTTGTAAGTTCTTAGATTCCTTGCTTGACAAGATGGCAATCCAACATTAACTGAGCTTCGTGTCAAAATCATCCTCCAATCGCCCGCAGAAGGTCGGCCAGCTTATTCAAAAAGAGTTAGGCAACCTTTTAATTGAGGGCCTTAAAGATCCGCGTATTGGCTTCGCGACAATAACTGAGGTTCGAGTAACCGGTGATTTGCGGCAAGCGAAGGTTTTTGTTTCTGTTTATGGCACCCAAGAAGAGCGAGAGCAGTCCGTGGCGGGTTTGACCGCGGCGGCGGGCTATTTAAAGCGTGAAATGGGTAAGGCACTTAGGTTGAGGTTTTTACCGGATCTGATTTTTGCATTAGATACCAGCCTTGATCAGGCGCATCGCTTGGAAGAAATAATCAACGCGATTGAATCTGGGGATAAGGAAATTCCCGAAACAGAATTGAACCAAACGGTTCCAGTGGCAACCGACCGTAAAGCTCGCGGAGACAGTGCGGAGCGAATCGAAACCGATCTTGTCGAGAGGCAGCATCGTCAAGCTTCTAAGGTTTCACGGGAGCAGCGGCGTCGATTTAAACGTTCTAGAAACTGATTTAATTTATTTGCGAATTCAGCATTGGCTCAAGGTATATTCACATGCTTGATGGTGTATTGATTGTCGATAAAAGCTCTGGTCCTACTTCTCACGATGTAGTCGATAGCGTCCGGAAAATACTGAAAACTCGAAAAGTGGGTCATACCGGAACTCTTGACCCGGCGGCTACAGGGGTCTTGCCTTTGGTGCTTGGTAAGGCAACCAAACTTTCACGTTACCTAACGGGAACCAACAAAAGCTATCGAGCTACGATTCATTTGGGAATTGTTACCGACACTTTAGATGCAGAAGGAGAGGTGCTTGCATCATCGCCGGTCGAAGTTGGTAGCCAAGAGATCACCGCTGTTTTGGAGCAATTTCGGGGCGAGATTGATCAGGTTCCACCGATGTATTCTGCAAAGAAGCATCAGGGCAAACGTCTTTACCAGTTAGCTCGCGAGGGAATTGAGGTTGAGCGGCCTGCTAAACGAATCAACATTTTTCATTTAGAGATAGTCGAAATTGATTTGCCCAAGGTCATAGTGGATGTGACCTGCTCGGCTGGAACGTATATTCGGGTCCTGGCGGACGATATTGGCAAAGAGCTGGGGTGTGGCGCCCACTTGTCTGCTCTTAGGCGAACCTCTGTTGGGCTTTTTAATCTTGAGCAGAGTGTATCACTTGAAGAATTAGCGGATGATACCGAAAATGCCATTTCGCGTATTATTCCCCTAGGTAAGGCTTTGGTTGCGCTGCCAAGAATTGATTTACCGCAAGAAGTAGTAACAATGCTGGCCAATGGATATCAATTGACCGTAGCGGATTTACGCACCCTTGATACCCCAGATTTTGCTGAAGATGAGGTTTTGGCTCTTGGGGTGGACGGCGGGGATGTTGTTGCTGTAGCCAGAACGCTTATGTCCAGTGACGCTATTTCAAACACCCGAAGAGAAAAGCACGCTGTTAAGACTGAGCGCGTTTTTGTTCGATGAATGCCATTCCTATTAAAATAGCAAGACTTAGATAGGCAACCCAGTCGCCGAATTTCGAGTAGATTGTTGTATTCTGTAGTGGAACGATAGACTCTAGAAGATTTGCTCGGGTAAAGGTCTTTGTTTGTTGGGTTATTTTTCCGGTGGGATCGACCATCGCACTGATGCCGGTATTGGTGGCACGAACCAGGTAACGTCGTTGTTCTATGGACCGAAAGATAGCCAACGCAAGGTGAATGACGGGTTCGTGGGTATCGCCGAACCATGCATCGTTTGTGATGTTCACGAGCACGTGGGGAGAGGATTCCATTAGTTTTTGGACAAAGCGCGGAAGGATATCTTCGTAACAAATGAGCACCCCATAACGGATCCCATTGAGCTCGAGGGGACGAGTATGGTCGCCTCGATTGAATCGAGAAGTGTTGGGAGAGAGTTTGTACAAAAAGGGAAAGAGCTCCCCTCCGGGAAGGTATTCGCCGAATGCTAAGAGAAATGTCTTATCGTAGGTTCCTAATACACTTCCGTCAGAATTGGTAAGAAAAGCAGTGTTGTAGATTTGCCTCGATTTGCCAGAATAGTCGACACGAAGACCTCCGAAGAGCAGAGGAGTACGAATTGGGCCGAGAACAGTCTCCTTTAGGTTTTTCATTGATGTTCTTATGGGACGTGAATAACCGGATTCGGGCCATACGATGAGGTCTGCTCCTTGAGCTTGTAATTGTAGACTCTGCTTTTGATGTCGTATCAGTCCTTCAACGGGATTTTTTCGTTTCTCATAGATTCCCATATTGGTTTGAACAGTACCGATTTTGATTCGAGCATCTGTATTGGCTAGCTCTTTTTCGACATCATTTATGGCCCAAAAGCCATAGCCTGCGTTGCATAAAAAGAGAATCAGAAAGCAGAAACTGGGTCGCAAAGGATGCCTTAGCTCATGGCCTTGAGGGTTGCGCACAAGAAATTCGAGCCAGCGGTGTAGTACCGCGGATGCGAGTACGAGGAGTCCTGATATTCCAAGTAGACCCCATACATCGGCACTTTGGATCAGAGGGAGAATTCGGTATTGAGAATTAGCTAAGTAAGAGGGAAAGAGTGCCGGATAGCCCCATTCGAGGATGATCATAAGCGCTGGCGCACTTATGGTAAACGGGATTTTCCACCGGCGGTGTAAATAGACGACTCCCAAACCCCATGCACCTAGGAGGGACCCTTGGGCTAGGCAAAGTAGCATGTAGATCGGTATTGCGAGCGTAAGGGGAAGATAGGCAAAATTCTCCAGAAGATGATTGATCCAAGTGTATCCGCCTAGATGCGTAGTAAAGCCGAAGCACCAGCTTACGAAGAGTATTTGTTTGAGAGATAGGCGAGGGTTGTTTAGAGCCCACAAAATGGGGACGAGACAAAACCAACTCAGATAAAATTGGTCAAATCCACAAAATCCAAGAAAGTAAAGAATTCCGCTTGAAATAGCTAAAATGATCTCTTTTCGGATAATTTTCAGTGAATTCAGTAATTTAAGAATCATAAGAGGCGTTTTATTCATAGTTTGGGGCTAGGCCAAGTGCTTGACAATTTTAAATGAGAGTTTATACCCAGACCAGTCTAGCAATGTAGAGAAATTGAATGCCTATTTACGAATATCAGTGTAAGAAATGTGATAGTACCTTTGAGGTTTTTCTTAACGCTTCCGATAGCGAACCGGGGCGGTGTGAAGAATGCGGTTCTAGTCGAATCGGTCGAATAATGAGCCAAACTTCTTTTGTCTTAAAGGGAGCGGGTTGGTACAAGACGGACTACTCTAGTTCAGGTTCTTCCAAAACCTCCTCAACAGAAAAAAAAGACAATTAGCACTGAGGCCCTTCTTTGAGGGAGCTTAAGGCCACCCTTGCAAAGTTTAACGGAAGCTCGAGGTATTTAGAGGCTGCCTTTGAAGTGGGGTGCCGGTCTGAAGACCACCGTTTTGGTAGGAGGGATTTTGATTTCCTCTCCTGTTTTGGGGTTGCGCCCTTTACGAGCTTTTCGTTTTTTGACCGCCCACGTTCCAAAGCCGGGGTAGGTAAATTTTTTTTCTTTTTTGATGGACTTGTGCATGTGCTCAAAAACGGATTCAACAGCTTGAAATGCCGTTTTCTTAGTTACCCCTGGGCCTAGATCTTTAGCCACTCGTTCTATTAACTCAGCTTTGGTCATTGCAATGGCCCCCTACAGCTTATGTACTAAATCAATTAGGTTTAGTAGAAGGGGCGTGTGGGTCGTGTCAAGAAAAGCTTGAGTCACCTGAGCTCCGAGTGCTCTTGGTTTCAGAGCCAGGGTTTTGTCGGAATCAACGTGTGAGGCGGAAGATCGTGCTAGAAGGAAGAACAATCATTTTGGGAGGCAGCTTTAATCCTCCTCATATTGCCCATCAAATGACTTGTATCTACCTCTTGCAGGGGCTAGGGGCTAGTGAAGTTTGGGTTATGCCCGCAAATTCACATCCGCTGGGAAAGGAGCTCATTTCCTTTCACCATCGGTTGGAGATGTGTAAATTGATGGCAAAGCCTCTTGGTGCTTCGGTGGTTGTATCTGAAGTGGAGAGCGAGCTCGGTGGGCAGGGCAGAACCTTCGACCTATTGGGCCATCTCTTGGAGAAATATCCCACTCGGCAATTCGCATTGAGTATAGGTGCTGATATTTTGGCGGAAACCGATAAATGGCATCGTTGGACAGACATCTGTGAGATGGTCGAGGTTGTTGCTCTTGGTAGGAAAGGATACCCGCGAAACGGAGGGACGGGGGTGCTCGATGGAGGGCAGTTGGAGCTGCCCGAAGTGTCTAGTTCACAGATTCGCGATGCCTTGTGGGCTTCCGAGAGCGTGGAGGGGCTCGTACCTTGCTCGATCCTCGACTATATTCGTAGAAATAATCTTTATTGCTCCTAATTGCTCGATCCTAATGTGGGTTTCCGGGTGGACGCTGGCATTTTTCCCTGGTAGACGGTGCGCTCTATGAGCAGCGATAACTCAACAAAAGCCAAGGTTTTTCTTTCCACCTATGGGTGTCAGATGAACGTGCTCGATTCTGAGTTGGTCCAAGGTCAACTGGAATCGATGGGCTACGATTTTATCGAATCCGCCGACAATGCAGACGTCGTTTTACTAAACACCTGTTCCGTTAGAGAGCTTTCTGAGCACAAAGTTTGGTCCGCCCTTGGGCGATTGGGCATACAAAAAGATAAAGTCAATCCAGAACTGGTAATTGGGGTCTTAGGTTGTATGGCCGAGCGGGAAGGCGAGGGGTTTTTGAAAAGAGCTCCTCAAGTGGACGTTATTTGTGGGCCGTCCAATCTGGATGAGCTTCCTAATATGGTTGATGCTGCCGTGAATAACAAAAAGGTGCAAGTCTCTTTGTCGGGGCACAATTCTCGTCGCAGCTCCACGTTGAATGCGGCTGAAGATCGTCTGGAGAATCTTGATCTTTCAAGAGCTTTCTCGTCGACGGAAGCAAGCCCGAATCAGGCTTATGTACGTATTACTCGGGGATGCAATAAGTTTTGTTCATTTT
>CAXGXL010000137.1:0-7693 GCA_964013555.1 uncultured bacterium | reverse complement strand
TGGAATTCCAGTTCCTCCCTGGTTTTGCGTTAGTGCCAAAATGTACCAAGAGTACATTCAACGAGTTTCAGAGGACATTAAGAATATACTTGCTGAACTCGATTTCTCGAATCAGCAAGCCGTCAATCAGGCCAGCTCAAAGATAAAAGGCATTATCTGCAACCTTTCCTTAGATCCGGCCGACCTTTCTTCTATCCAAAAGTCAGTCCAAACCTTGGGGGCACGGTGGTATGCGGTTAGATCATCGGCCCTAGCCGAAGACTCGGGCAAAGACTCGTTTGCCGGCCAACTCGACACCTACCTTTGCGTCACAGCCGAAGATGTAGAAGCCAGATTGAAAGAATGTTGGGCATCTGGATACGGACCTAGAAGTCTCGCGTATATGAACAACCGTGGGATCAATCCCAGTGATAGTCAAGTGGCCGTTGTGGTACAGACCATGTTGGAGAGCAGTGCCTCTGGAGTCATGTTTACAGCCAACCCAACCGGAAGCCTCGATGAAACTGTTATTGTAGCAGGCTTCGGGCTCGGCGAGGGGATTGTTTCCGACCAAGTTGAATCGGATATGTATATTCATGACCGTGTGAGCCAGAAATGGCATCTCGCGATCAACCCCAAGAAGAGTCAAATAGTAAGGGACCCTATCTCTGGGCATGGAACTACAAAAATAAGCGTAGACAAATCCCAGCAAGAACTAGCGGCTCTATCAGAAGAGCAGCGCACCGAACTGCTGGACTTGAGTCGACGAATCTCTTCGATCTACGATCACTATCAAGACATAGAGTGGGCTCTTGCCGGAGAAAAACTATTTATTACCCAAAGTCGGCCCATCACAACCATTCCAAAAGGCGAATTGTCGGTCTTTGATAATAGCAACGTAGTCGAGTCCTATCCAGGCATAACAAAGCCCCTGACCTATTCCCATGTCCGTTATGGCTACGAAGTTCTCTTCAGGAATTCCGTTATTCGCATCGGTGTTCCCAGAACCCTCGTTTTCAACAATCATCAGATATTTCGAAATCTAGTAGGGTACATAGATGGTAGGATCTACTACAACCTTGGCAATTGGTACCGCATGTTCGCTCTCATCCCCGGAGCAAAAGCGAGGCTAGGTGTATGGGAAGAGATGCTTGGTATTGAGCAAGGGCTACGTGATACCAAACGAGTAAAGGTCTCTAAGCCTGCCGTTCTCAGGTGCACATTCAATGTACTTCGTTACTTTCTTTTTCTCACGCCACACTTCAAGAAAATCAAGCGGGATTTCACGGCCGAATATATTAAATTCCGTTCCATTAAACTGTCTCAACTCAACAACCATGAGCTAATCAGCCTCTATCAGACCATCGTGTCTAATATGCTCTATGGCTGGGAAATCACTCTCTTTAACGACGGGTATGCCTTTGCCTTCTCTGGACTTGTTCGTTCCCTATTGCGAAAATACGGACTCTCTGAAAACCTATTCGGCGGCCTCATGGCGGGTGAAAAAGATCTAGAAAGCGTATTGCCGGTTCGTTCTATCGTGAGCATTGCCCAATTGACTCGAGAGCATTCAGATCTCTTGGAGTGGGTTTCTCATCAAATTGAGGCGACGAGCCCAATGCTCGACTATAGCACTTTACCGAACCACAAAGCCGGCAAAGAACTTCAAGACAAAATAGAAAAACACCTCGAAGACTTCGGCGATCGTTCACTCGAGGAATTGAAGATTGAATCCGTACCATTTCGACAAAACCCAAAGGCCTTACTGGAGCTGATACAAACCTATTCTAGGGGTACTCTTACTGTTGAACAAATGGTCGCCAAAGAGACAAAGATACGCAAAGAAGCTCTGGGCGCCGTCAATAAAAAGCTAAGGTTATCCCCCATAAAGAGAAGCTTGTTCAATTGGGTGTTGGGTAAAGCAAGACGGTCCATCCGGTACCGTGAAAGTTCTAGACTCGACCGTGCTAGGTCCTTCGGAGTTGCTCGAGCAATCTTCACTCAACTCGGCACTAACCTAGCTGCTGAAGGAGCACTGGATGCTCCACGAGATATCCTCTACCTCTCTGTTGAAGAAATTATTGGGTTTATTTCGGGCAGCTCTCTAAACCGTAATCTCAAATTTATTATAAAAGAGCGAAAAAACTACGAAAACGATTATTTGAGTACTGAACTTTCAGACCGCATCAAAACCCAAGGTACAACGTATCTAAATTCCTTTCCACCGCGCTACCCCCAGCACATAAGGCAGGCGGCTCAAGCAGGGGGCGATTTGTCTGGAATTGGCTGCTCTACGGGAATCGTGACAGCCGAAGCCGTAGTTGTCACCGACCCTAAAACCGTAAAAGATATTGAAGGAAAAATATTAGTATCTCAAATGACCGATCCGGGTTGGGTTTTCCTCATGATTTCCGCTGTAGGGCTCGTGGTTGAAAAAGGGAGCCTTCTATCACACACTGCCATTATCGGAAGAGAACTCGGAGTTCCAACCGTGGTGGGAGTTTCTGGTGCAACCCTCAAGATAAAAACCGGCGACCTAGTCACAGTAGACGGCCAAACAGGAAGCATTAAGTTAGCAAATTGAGTCCTAACTTTATAGAAAGAGTAATTCTGCGAAAGCAATCCAAGTTAGTAGCAACCTCGCTTCAAATCAATGTTGTTCTTCTTAGGCCCCAACTTCAACCCGCGAGAATTCCCGACGGGCTCCTAGCTCTAAGTTCCCGCCGGAGCCAGGTATTAACTCAATCAAAGCGACAATGGCTTGCAAGGCGATAGAATCGGCATACAAATGTGGGAACATTTTGTTGCCGCGACTAGGAACTCTATTCTGCTTCATTATGCCATCCAATTGACCCGGATCGATCTCCAACACCACGGGGGGTTCACCCGATGAAAAATACAAGTTCGCAGTTTCAAGCAGGGTCTCTTCTGTGGATAAATGAATAAACCCATCCTTCTCATCGACTTCTCCCCTCGGCATATAGCCCAGCGAAAGGGTTCTTTTCCACTCCTCCTTCGAGAGGATACGATATACTACTTGCTTGAACATGCTTGGGCCTTCCCGAAAATACTACGTACAAAGTCTTTCGCTTACGGACACCAGAAGCCACAATGAGGCCACCGTAAGGATAAGCAGGTCAAGGCCCCATCTGCTTTGTGCAATTCGCTAACATTGACCCGAAGAATATTAAATCCCTTTGCCTCCAAGATCTCCGCCGTAATAGGAGCGCTCGATGAAACCAAGGTAGTAGTTCCCAAAGGCAAAACATTGGCACCAAATCGCTCTGGTACTTCGATCATCCGAATTCCGCGTTCCTCAAAAATGGTTCGTTCTAAGAGAGAAGGCCCAACTACAATCGTGTTATCACCAACAACGGTGCACAAAGACTTTAGATGCAACTCAGCGCTCACTGGTACTTCAATGCAATCGATGCCCAATGGTCTACAAATGCGCCTCAGGGAATCCACGCCGGCAGAGTCGGTTCGAGTTGATCTTCCAACAAACAAAGTGTTAGCCACCCTCATCACATCTCCCCCATCAAGGGTCCCGGCCTCCAAATGGGTGACTTTCATGAACTTCTTGAGTACCGACTCAACCTCCAGCACCTCGCCTCGTCGACTAAGAGCGCCGGGCCGCGTCATGATCGCCAAATCGTCCAATACAATTGCAACGTCTTCTACAAAGCAACCATCCGGATGCTCTTCTGATATTGGAACAAAAATGATCTCATCGACCAAACGGCCAACCTTCTTCATCAATTCAGCATGCTCTTTTTGAGCTTTGGCGACATCAATCGTTGTCTGCTCACTCCGCAAACAACCCTCAAAAGAAAATGGCACAGAACGCACAAAACAAGCCCGCGGGGCACCAATCGACAGTTGTGAATGCATCATGACCGGTAGCTATAGTTCATCTCTCCCCGTAAATCTAAGACTAAAGGTCCTTAGACCAAAAATTTGGCCTTTAAGCTGAGAACTCCGCTGCTAGGTTCTATTTTATCCGGCACAAGTTCATTCCCCAGTATGGAAAATCAGCTCTTCAAAGAGAGTGTTTCAATCACGGAGTTTGGGGGGCAAGCGCTGGCAGCCGCAAAACGAACTCCGTTACTCCCGCTACCGTCGCATTATTCGCCAAGACAAGTTCACCCGAAAAATTACGCGCCAATACAGAAGATACTGCCAACCCTAAACCTACCGCACATAACTCTTCCTTCGTCGTAAAAAACGCATCAAAAATATCAGTCTCATTCTCCACCGGAACTCCCACACCGCCATCCTCAACGCTGACAAAAACCTCAGTATCCGTTCCCTCACAGACAAGCTTTACTGGGCCAGCTCCCCCAGTGGCTTCCAATGCGTTTCTCAGTAAATGAGACAAAATAGTCTCCATTCCAGTAGAACTTGCCCTAACCCAGCAATGACCGCTAAAAGACACAAGAACGGCCTTTCGAATAGCCGGAAAGTCAACCTCTAGTTCTTCGAACACCGCCTCTAAACTTAGTGCCACGCTACACGGCTCCAAATCCGAGGAAGCCGTTTCCGTCACAAATGCACCTAATTTATCAAGCAATTCTTGAATCCGATTAGAACCATTGAGAACAATCTGAGTACAACGCAACAAATGCTTGAGGCCTTCTTGCGGCAGCGGTTTGCCTCCCCCCACCTCGTCATCAAGCTCTTCCCTCCAGTCCGCTATGGCCGTGGCTCCGCCTAAAATGAAATTCAACGGGTTTCTTACCTCATGGGCAAATCCAGCAACAACGTGCCCAACGGCAGCCTCCCTAGCTTGTTGCTCGATCGTTTCCTGAGCCTCTTTTAAGTCAGCTACGGTCTTTTGAAGTTCGTCGGTTTGAAGCATCAATTCACGAGTCTGCCGATCAACTTCACTTTGGAGGTTTAATCGAGCATTCTCTGCCACCCGTAAAGCCTCCTTTTGAGCCTGCCATCTTTCAAGCCGCTCTCGGTTAATCTCAAAGGCGATTGAAACAGCTATTGTAACGCCGAAGATAAAATGAGCAACGTATATCCCATTTAAGAGAGGCAATAGACTCTGCGCATCCCCTACGACGGCGCTTTCAACTACAGCTAGAAAAGTAAGAGCACTCCACAAACCACCGACCAAAAGCAACTTAGCCCGCTTTGAGCCTCGCAAAAATTCTCTAACGAGAACCGCCATTAATAATATGGCCAATCCAGCTCCGAACCACATAAAAGCGCTATGAACTAGCGGCCAAAAAGGTTGGCAAAACCACAACGGTGTTGCGATTCCTACAACCCACCTAAGAAAAGAGAAAGCCTGCTCTACTCTGTAGTTTTTCTTCTCTAGCTCTAAAAAGCGCTGGAAAAAAAAACTAACCGAAATGATATACAAACTCAGAAAACTCCCATTTAGTGTATAAAGTGCGCCCGGGTGAATCGACGGGAGGTCCGGCCAAAGATAGGCATAGCCTAAGCCTGAAAATCCCAATAGCCACAAACCAGAAAACCCTTGCGACACCAAAAAGAGCAAGAGAATTCGGTCCTTTGTCAAAATGCCTAAAATAAAAATGATTATTAAGAGAGCTAAAACCGAGCTAAAGAAAATAGCATCAATCAGTGTTTTTTCCTCTACAACGGATCTATAGTCCTGTGCCGACAAGACAAGAGGGTTGGCAAACACTATGCTCGTGCTTCGTAGCGCCAAAAACAAATGTTTTTCCTGTGTTTCAATCTCACTCGAGAGAATCTCAAAAGGAAGTGCTACTGTCTTACTCGGTAATTTTTTTTCGGAGTACGGTATTCCACTTCCCCCTCTTATTTGCTGAACCAACCGACCATTTCCATCAACCAGAAAAAGTTCGGCCTTGTCTATCATCACCCAGCTCAAATCGACGACCCACTCGCCAGAGGGCAAAGAGTCGACGTCCCGGTGCAACCAAATCGTGTCGTCGGTAAATCCATAACTCCCCCCAGCCACTTTAGTCCAGCCGCCAGGATCCCTCGTCTTAGTGGCATAGGCGACTTCCCAATCGGTCGAGGAAGATCTCAAGTACGACCAAGCTTCATTCGGAAGAGCATCTCTGCTATCACAACCCAAGAGCCCCAGTACGAGTAACGAGAACAACAACCATGCCGATATGGAAACGAATTTCATTGCTCAACTTTTCTCCCACACCGGTCAGAGTACTCGGAAATTTTTATCCATAGGTTGATTCTATATCACCATTATTTCCCAAGAACGAGCTCCCGAACAATCTGCGACAAAACATGCCAAAACGCTGCTGGAACCCGGCGATCATTCATTGGCGAATTCATTCACATCTTTCTAGAGTTCAGGAGCCTCGTTCTGACATATTTCGAGTCATGAGTTCTCTACTAAAACACTACGGATGGCCAGTATCTCCCTACTCTGCCAAGACCCGAGCCTACCTACAATTCAAAAGGATACCATTTTCTCAGGTATATCCATCTCTCTGGTACTTGAGATTTCGGATACAAAAAGCTGTTGGAGCAGCCATTATGCCGACCGTCCGACTTAACAACGGAACGTGGCTCCAAGATTCCAGCCATATCATTGATGAGTTAGAAGCGCTTCATCCCAACCCCTCTATCCATCCCTCCGGCGCTAAGCAAAAGCTATTTTCGTACCTTATAGAACTACACGGCGATGAATGGCTCCCCATGGTGGCATTGCATTATCGCTGGCACCTCAAAGAAAACAAGGCATTTGCCCTCCAGGAATTTAAACGTTACGGGCTTCCTTGGAGTCCTTACTTCCTAAGCACTCCATTGGTCCTTCCGATTGCCAAGAAAATGCAAAGCTACTTGCCTGCGCTTGGAGTTACAGACAAAACAATCCCCGCTCTAGAACACTTTACCCAAACGCTGCTCAACAACTTGGATAATCATTTTCAGCAACATAGATACTTGTTCGGTGACAGGCCCTCTATCGGGGACTTCGCTCTATTCGGACCGATCTGGGCTCATTTATACCGCGATCCAGGATCTACTTTTCTCTTTAACAAAGTACCGCAGGTTAAAGAATGGATGGAGCGTCTATTGGACCCCTCCCCCTTTGAGGGCAACTACCTTCCCGAAGACCAGGTCCCCGAAACGCTTTTCCCAATATTGAGATGTATCTTTCGCGATCAAATTCCTTGGATCCAAACACTTCGGACCGCCATCAACCAATGGTGCGAAGCAAACCCTCAGGCAAAACGGGTGCCCAGATCCTTAGGCTTTGCGGAATTCTCTATCGGAAACGCGACCGAGCGACGTAAATTGATTACGTTCGTGCAATGGAAAGCTCAACGAGCGTGGGCCTCTTATGAAAACTCAACGTCAGAGGAAAAAGTGGAAGTCGACCAATTTCTCTTAAGATTAGGGCTTCCGAACCCGTTCATCGATTCGTTTGAAAATCCCCTTGTCCGACATAACTTTAAGCCGTTTTTGGCCAATGCGGCCCGCTAATAGAAGCATTTTGGAGCCCTAAAACGAGAAACTTGCTCTAGGCTTATTTAGAGCCACAAAACCCTATGAGAAATTCAGCGCTTGACAGTCAACGTTTATTGCATCATAGGCAATCTACCAAGATTGAGTCTAAGCACTTCTGTGCCACATCGTAGGGATACAATGAGTAACGCGAACGAGATAATCCAAATGGGGCGTAAATTCCTGCGTTCCGAAATGGATGCGTTAAATCAAGTGATCGATCGCCTTGATAATAGCTTTAGCG
>CAXGXL010000136.1:0-7701 GCA_964013555.1 uncultured bacterium | reverse complement strand
TAGAGATTCCGAGTTTCTTTTTGGGATAGGAGGGAGAGCTCGAACTCATCTCGCAGTATTGGTGCATATTTCTCATAGGATGTGGCGAGTCTAGCTCCCTTGGTTTTATCAAATGGGCGAATAAGCTCGATTGGACTAGCGATTTGGGAGGGCATTGCCACCGATTCGATGAGAGCCTTAGCCGCTTGCCAGGCCGAGACAAGACTAGCCGAGGTTTTTAAGGAGCGGCCCACGAAAGGGTGAACTAGAGCTAAGGGAAGATTCGATCCTCGATGGTCGGCATAATCGTCCACCAATGCAATACCCTTAGGATCGGCGCCGCTTTCACAGAGCGCCCGAGCGAGATTAAGTCCACCAAAGCCTGCTCCTATAATGAGATGTTCGAATTTCATAGGATGGGCTGCTTATTTTGGGGAAGTAGTTTGCCACAGTTCAGCAATTCTGGCTTCAAGGCAGCTAGCGTCATTTCGCGCTTGCCACAGGCTCCTTCGTTTTTCGCAACAAATAACCCGGCTTGGGCCATGGCTCGTCGAATAGAACTAGCTGCCGAGTAAGTTGCTAGAATGCCGCTGGCACCTAGGTGGTTCTTAGCCCAGCTAAAGCACTCGGGAGTCCAACAATTGGGGTTGTCCTTGGGAGCGAAGGGATCGTGATAGTAGGCGTCTACTTGTAGGCTGGGAACGTTGTATTGCTGCCAAGTTTTTTGAATTAGGTTGAATTGAATGGGCTTTGTGAAGCTGCTAGCGACTGACTTTTTCTCGTTAGTCTTTTGAAGAGAAGCAATAAGGAGCTCGGTCGCAAGCCCATTTGTAGGGTCATTGAGATCGCCAAGGTGGCGGAAAGTAGTTGCCGGCAGCGGGGCGCACTCTATAGCGGTGTAAATTAACCTAGATGCATTCCTTGAGTCCAAGAATGCTTCTAGAGTATTGGCGAAGTTTAGCCCCGTGCCCAAACCCAATTCCAAAACGTTCCACAACCCGGTTTTTTTCTTTATCTGCGAGCCCTCCACAAAGACATGCTTGGACTCTGTAGTCGCTCCTCGTATGGAGCGAAATGCGACTGAACTATTGGACTTTTGGAGTGTCGCAGAGCCATCGGGGGTATCAATAATGATTAGGTCGTTTTGTGCCTTCACGAATCCATCTCTCGAACCTGGGGGCCGGCTTTTATTGCACTCTTAGCGGACCGAATAGGTCTTTTTTTTCTTTTCTACTCTATTGAGATCATTATTTTTTTTCGTGAAGTTTCAGCCGCTCTTTGTTCTCAAAGGACGCCGGTTCTGGATTTCCATTGGAGTTCCACTGCGGTGGGGCGGTTCAACCCCTAGAGCCCGCGGTTAGTGAATAGGGCGACGGCAATTGTTTGCGTTGTAAGCGAGAATTTTATGTTGACGGTTTTTGTTGTGTCTCGTCTTGTAATGGATTGTTGTTAGGGGAGGTAAGTTCTCCAAGGGGAACCCATAAGGGGTGATAGGAGCATTTTTACTGACCCTCCTTTGTTGACGCAGTGGGTCGAAAGGGTAGGTTTGCCGATCAAAATGCGATTCCTGATTTTGGCAAAAATAGAGTAATTCTAGCATATAGTGCGGATATGGGCGGGAATGGCAATAAAGTTGAGCCAGGTCCATTCGATGTATATCCTAACCCACGTGTGTTGTCGGGAATGCACTTGATTTGGGGGCTTTTGAAAAATCAGTGGCGGATCTTTTTGTGAATTAGCTGGCTGTGCTAGTGATCCAGTGGTGGATTTTTATCGTATTCACCGATAAGTCAGAGATGCTTTCAACGATAACGTTCCCGTGTATTGTGGGGGGACTCGTTCAGATACTGAGGAGCAATTCTATGAAGTCTTGGGGATTTTTGTTCTCTTCTCTTTCTCTTATTGCAAGTAGCACTTTTGTGGCTGACACTGCTCGTGCAAATAGTTGCTCTCCTGATGTGGATCCACCGACAATCATTTTTGCAAATCCGCTAATTGAAGCAGAGTGCCGCGATGAAGCGGCTGTTGTAACCCTCAACCCAAATGGAGATGGCTCCAATACGGGGGATTTTCAGGTCAGTGATTTGTGCCAAGCGCTTGTCAATCCTGAATACGATAATTTTCTCGGTGAAGGGGCGGGCCAGCCTTGTGACTATCCTACTGATGGAGGTCCGGCGACCTGTCGTTATCCTTTGAATCTCAACGGTAACATCGGACTCTATGTTGTAGAGGTGAGTGCGAGCGATAGTTCAGGAAATGCGGCATCCCAATCTGTGATTATCCAAGTCGCTGATACCCAGCCTCCCAATATAGGCCACGGTGGTAACCAAGTATTTGATTGCGATTCCCCTGACGGGAGAGCAGTAGCCAATACCGGAATTGACGAGAACTATTTTACCTTTCAAGATACCTGTCTTCCTGATGGAGTTATAACTAAGAGTTTTCAAGTTTGTGATTCGCTGGCCAATTGTTCCAATGGGCTGTCAACCGCTGGCTTTTTTGGGTTCGGTGAAACGACCATTAGGGCTCGAGCTGAGGACGAATACGGTAATTGGACAACGGCTGACGTCCGCATTCAAGTTAAAGATGATGTTGCTCCTGAGGTTTCTGCGGTACCAGCAAGTTTTAGCGTCCCACCAGCAGGAGCTCCGCTCGGGGATGCTGCGGATTTGAGATGCGACGCTGGTAGTGGAGCTAACACTGGAACCCAAGTTCGATTGCCGAAGCCTACTGCTGAAGATGCTTGTACCCCCTTAGGAGATATTCAATTTAGTTGGGAAGGCTTTGATGCTGCAGGCGAGAGTGTCTTCTCAGAAACTGCCAACCCTATTGTTTGCTTGCCCAATAGTTCTACTACGACCGTTAGGGTACGTATTCGAGATCGCGTAGGGAATGAGTCGGATTTGCCTTCTACATTTGATGTAACGGTTGCTTCCGATAGCGGAGCAATGACAATAAATACCTCGAGCGACTCATCTGGCTTTGTAAACGATGCATCTATTTCTATCGTTGCGACCGCAAGCAATGCTACTGGGGTAGTCGCTTGGCAAGCGTCTGTGCCTGATATCACTTCTACAGATGATACAACTGCACAGATTCAATTGAATTCCGAGGGCATCTATTGTCCTCTTTTCGTAAATGGGACCGACGAAGCCGGCAATAGAGCTTCGGATGCATCGTCCTGCTTTGGACTCGATCGTCAAGGTCCATCAGAGGATTTCGACCAGATACTCAATCATGCTCGAGCATGTGAGTTGATTTGCGTAGGTGGGGACAATGCTGATGCCCCTTGCCTGACGGATGCGGATTGTTCGAGCGGTGGGGGCAATTGTATCGCTTCTATTCCCAGTGAACCGATTTCGCCTGACCCAGAGCTTAGTGAGACTCTGCCCATTGTTTTTTGGGGCGAGAAGATTTTGATGGAGTTTACGGCCGCTGACGAATCAGGGCTTGTCCAAAGTGGTGTTAAGCGAGTTGAGGCCAGCATTGTTTCAGATGGAGTAGAAGAATCTATTTTGGACTATTCTCCAGAGTGCACTGCGGACTCCATGGGATTGCTAACTTGCCCCGAAACGTATTTTGTTGAAGGTTGTAATTTGGATACAGCCGGCTGCACAGCGGTAGCAGATGAGAGCGGGGAATTAAAGAATGGGCGTATGAGCGTCTCTCACCTAGATGCAGGGCAAGTTCATAGACTCAGGCTTAGAGTAACTGATGCCGCGGACAATATAAACCAGCGTGATATCCACTTTCGTCTCTCTGATTTGAATCAAGGATTGTCCGGTGAAGGTGATACCCCGTCGGGGCAGCAGGACTCCATGTTGCAGTGGGTAAGTTGTTTGATTGAGGACTCGAGCACTCCTAGTGCGGGTAAAGTCTTTTTGAGAGATGCACGCGATTTGCTCAAGACCGCCGAGGTTCTCGCAGCGGATACACCCGGCCATGCTTTCTTGTTGGCTGCCGAGGCTTGGAATAAAATTGATGCTGCAGCGAGCGCTCGTGGGCTTTTGGATACGCCAGAGAAAGATCTGGGGGACCAGCTTCTTCGTAGTATTGCCGGTGAGGTCTATACAATTTACGAAAAGCACCAGCAATTGGTAGATGATGGATTGATGCTGGATTGGTATCCTCTTCGAAATTGTGATGAGACTAATGCATTGAATTCAGAAGGGCCCTACAGTCTTGAGAGTTATTTGGAGCGAGCGTTCTTTTTTCAAAACAATGCGCCAAAGCCGACACGGAATCGGCCCACAGCTTGCGCTGGAATCAGTAAGTCAGATTATGTGATTCGCGTTGCCGATGCACTTAAGCTTAGTAATAACTTTTTGTCTCAGGCCGATAGCATGGATGCTAATGGGAATAGTGCTCAGGCACTCGAATATTACCGCATTGCTTACGACGGTTTGGTGATGCTCTTTACGGATAGTACCTATGCATCTCTTTACGGGCGGACACAAAAGCAAATAGGAGACATTTGCACGCCCAACGGACAATGCGAGACCCTTAACACCGCGGAGTCGTATTTCCGAAGTAGTTCGCCAGCACGTTTTGGCGCCCCTACGGCGAAAACAGTTCTCAATCAGATAGAGCGTTTTTACGCAGATGCCCAAAGTGGCAACTTGGTTGGAGTTCCAGTCGAAGCTGTTGGGAAGCTCCAGGAAATCGTTCAGAGCATTCGCCGCTTTAATGAATCTGTCGCAATCATACAGCAAAATAATTGGAAATTTGGGCAATGTACAAATAATGATGCTCCATGCGAAACCACCGTTGATTGCGCATCGCCTGGAATATGCGTGCCGCAAGTGAGTCTGCAGTGCAATGGACTTACAGATGAGGCTCAGAGATGGACAACTTGCTCAAGCGATTTTGATTGTCCCGGTGGTTCATGTGGCGTACCGTTTAATAACGAGCGATTGGTTCGCGATATTTATTTGAATGCGCAAAAAGCGCTTGAGCTAATGGCAGAGCTCCCGCCCCAAATAATCTATACTCATTATTGGCGGGCAGCCCTAGCCCTTACCACAGCAATGGTTATTAACTTTTCTCTTTATGAGGGGGCCACTGCAATCTATCCGACCATTGGTGAAGAGAATGGAGAGTTGATTTCAGATTTAGGGGTGGCTCCTGACTCTATTAATAGGGCGGCTCAAGTAGCTGAATGCCGATATTCTAGATTGATGTGGGCATTGACTGCGGGAAGATTGGGGGATTCCTTTGATGAGGCTAGCATTGAAACGGCAATTAACCTCTTATTGCAGAGCAAGTGTCTAATTATAAAGGTCTACAATGAAAATTATGTGAATGAAGCGGGCGGAGGTGTTTATGTTTCGACTGATGGACTGATACCTTACGAAGAGTTTGGCTGCAGTGCAGAAATTGACATCGGTAATATTGCAGACCAATGCTATTGTATCGGTGAAAACGATATTGCTGATGACGCCACCGATACCAATTGTGACGGCAGAGACGATGATTGCGACGGCGTTCCGGATGATGATTTCCAGCCCTCCTCATGTGGGGTTGGTCCGTGTGTTAATACCTCGGCCTGTATCAATGGAACGGAGCTTCCTTGTATCCCACTTACTCCTGCAGTGACCGAAGATAGAAGCTGCGATGGAGTTAATAGCGATTGTGATCCCGGCGGTTTGCTCGATGAGGATTGGGTTCCGGATAGTTGTGGTCGTGGCGGATGCACCAACTTTAGTCAATGTTTGGCTGCATGCAACGGTGAGAGTGACAACTCCGGAGCATTTTGCTCTGTCGATGCGGATTGTCCGAATGGGGCCTGTGACTCGGCTGCTGAGACTGATTGCGTGCCTTTGGAGCCTGAATCTGAGGTTGAATTGTGTGATTTCCGAGACAACAACTGCAATATTCTTGTGGATGAGAACCTGGACAATGACCACGACGGCTATGGCTGTGCTCCTGGCTCTGGAGCTAATTGCGACCGAGATGTGGATGGAGCTCCGAAACTTTGCGCCGGTGAGGTTAAGGTGTGTTCCAATGACTCCGAACGCTCTTGTACTGCTGATGGAGATTGTGGACCTGTGGGCATCTGCCTTACGGTGTGGCGAGGTTCTGACGATGGAGTGAATTGGGATTGCGACGATTCCAATAGCGCTATCTTTCCTGGAGCTGTTGAAATATGCAATGGCGTTGATGACGATTGTGATCAGGAGATCGACGAGGGTGTGAAGAATCTTTGCGGTAATTGTGACCCTAATTGTCGTGAAACGATTCTGGGCACTGGAGGCGAACCTTTCACGGATACCGGTAACAATATGAGTTCGACGGAGTTAGACGATGATAACCAAGTCACTATGCAGTCGACTGAGTTGGACGTGGAGTTTGCTTGGGTTGCGGTAACTGGTGGGGGGGTTGTGTCGAAGATAGATACCACCAATGGTCGCGAGGTTGGTCGATATTGCACAGCCTTAGGTGCCAATGCGCTGGCAGTGCCGGATTCAATTGCAGAACCAGCTTATGGAAGGGCTAGAGGGGTTGCGAATGTATGTTCGGCATGTGGTTCATGTAACAGTGGTTCGCGAACGGCAGTCGATAAAGACAGTGGTACCGTCTACATTGCTAACCGTGCCATTGGGCATCAAGGTACACTAACCAAAGTTCTGAACGTGGATTATACCAAGCCGCTGAGTATGAAGGACTGCGTCGACTTAAATGAAAATGGTAGGATTGATACCTCCCACGACGCGAATGGAAATGGGATTATCGACGAAGACGATCCGGCGGAATATTTTGGTGAAAACGATGAGTGTATTTTGTGGACCAAGCGGCCTGAGCTATCTGAAGCGGATGAGAACGGGGCCGTAGAGGATTTTGATAATAGAACTCGAGGAAATGGAAATGGCGAGGGGAATTTTCTGGCTCGAGCGTTGGCGATTGATGCGGAAGGGGACGTTTGGCTCGGAAGCTGGTACGGTGAGGGTTTTTGGGAGTTGAATCCTGACTCTGGGAGGATCAAGCGGTGGGTGAGTATGGGAATCAGTCCCTATGGTGCAGCAATTGATAGCCGGGGGATTTTATGGGCACCTAATAGTTGTTGCAGCCGAGGGCAAATCAAGGCGGTTAATACAACGAGTTCGACTATTGATTTAGGGAGCTTTAGTCTAGCTGGCTCGGGCGATGGTGGGGGAATTGTCTCAGATTTGATAACCCAGAGTTGGGGCTCGGATCGTGGCAATTACGGCATTACTGTAGATATCGACAACCGGGTTTGGGTTGGGAGCTACGGTTCCAACAATTGGTCCGTTGCTCGCTACGACCCAAGTTCCGGACAATGGCACAAGGGGATAACCAGTGGTGCTAGCTCTGGCATGGGGCGCGGAGTTACCGCTGCCCTTGATCGGCATACAGGGAAATGGATTGCTTGGGTAGCACAGCATGGAGGCTGGTCCGGAGGCCGAATTACCGGTTTTTATACCGATACGGTTTGTAGTAATGACCACGACCAAGTTTGTTCTAGTAACGGGGATTGCCCAGGGGGAACTTGCGGGCTTCAAGTTGCGGGACACAGTGGTGTGACCTACGATAAATATATAGGTTCTTTTGCAGGTCCGAATGGCACTCGGACAGGAAGTATTCCGGTGGGCATCGGCGTAGGTAAGGGCTCTAAAATTTGGACGAACAACCAGAGAAGCAAAAACCTTACGGCTTATGACCCGGCAACTGGGGCCATTAGCTATTTTCCGAACGATGCATTTG
>CAXGXL010000135.1:0-7707 GCA_964013555.1 uncultured bacterium | reverse complement strand
GTTGGATGGGATGTTTCTACATAGTAAGACCGATATCCTGGGGGCGCAGTTGATGGAACGGCCGCGCTAGGAGAACCTACTCGATAAAACGGAATATGCGGCTCTGGAAAATAGATCCAGTGAGGTGCATCTGCTCTCGCTGCGCCTTTGAATCCTATGTTCCAATAACTCACACTGGTGGAACGAAGGTGTTGGACCGCATCTAAAACTGCCTGCGGCGCTTCTATAAGGGTATGCACCAGTTGGGGAAGCGGTATGGTGGAAATCAAACGTTGATAGGAATAGTTTTGAGCATTTTCGAGATGAACTATCTTGTTTTTCCAATCGATTTGGGTGGCTCGGGAGTGAAAACTTAAGTTGGGTTGAAGGGTTTTGCTCAGTCGGTTTGCAAGTTCTCCCATTCCTCCTTTTTTGGGGTAGAAGAATCTAGAGTTGTAGCCGAGGGCTCGGTTTGCTTGAGAAGGTGTGAGAGCGCCCTCAACAATTTCTTCTGGGGTTGGGAGGGGCACGAAGCGACCGCACCACTTGTATGACATTTCAGAGGGAGGAATCGTCCACATTTTAGTGTTGTATGGGAGCATAAAGTGCTCGGCGATTCCATCGCCCATGCGTTGGCGAATAAAGTCCTCAAATGATTCGGGAGGAGAAAAGAGACCTGCGGCCTGTCTTTCGCGGGCTTTGAAATAACCGAGGACACAATCGGATACTATATTTCGTGGAAGCCCGTAGGTATTGGCTTGAAAAGGGTAGGGGGTTCTTTGGTTGTACAGGTGGACTTCAGCTTGTCTGGCAATTTCTAATAAGCCTTCTGGGAAGAGTCGCTCAACCCAGGTTTTGATTTCGGGGTTCTGGATGTGAAGCCAGTGCCCTGTGCAGTCAAAGGTATATCCCCGATGGGTTCGTGAAGAAGCCACCCCACCAACAAAATTCTCTTTCTCAAGAACTCGGTAGGGGGAAGTGGTATGTGTTGCGTATCCGATTCCGGCGAGCCCAGCTCCGAGGATAAGGTCATGGACGGAAAAAGTGGCTTGCGGAGAAGTGCTTTGCATACCCCGCAAACCTTAAACCATTTAGTACCTTAAGGTCGAGTTGTTATATTCTTCTAGCTCAAGTTCCCATTTTTCCGGACTGGAAGTTAGCACTCCAAGTGCTGTTTGGTGCCTCATTCGCTCTGCTTTCTTACGCATGCGAGCTGTATTACGCCTTTTTCCGCGGTATCGTTTGACTTGAGTTAAGAGCCGGTCATGGGCCAGGTCGATGGCTTTGTAGATATCGTCATCGATTTCAGTAATGTTGATTGCTTTGGAGTGTGGCATAAATACCTGAACTCTACACTCTTTATTCTCTCCGTCCTTGAACTGACCAATGGAAGATAATTCGATTTCGATTTTTGCCGACGGCCGGTCAAAAATCCTCATTAAGGAGTCTCCTAGTTTTTCTTGGGCATGCAATTTTAGAGATTTGGTTAAGTTAAAGTGCCTGGCTTTTACGATCACTCGCATTCACTGCCTCCCGTGGGTCTTTTTTTCAAAAACCGATATGGTTACAACTATATCAATGTGTCGAATACGCGGATCTATTCCCATAACTTGGAAAAGCTCGTTCTTGCACAAGGGAATTGCACGGAGGTTGGAGATAAAGAGCTCGCTGAAATACGTTGTTTTTCAAGAACAACCCGAATCTGTTTAAGGCGGTATTCCGCGATTTCACACATTGATTACAGAAGTTCTTAAGAGAACTGCTGTGCTTCTCAATTAAATTATGTGCAACGAAATATTGAATCGTCTAGGCGAATTATTGTTTTTTGAGCAGTGAACGATCTTACAAATAATGCAGTTTTTTTGGGGATGTACGCGGGTGTGGTAGGTTGAGGGTATGTTAGATGACGCCAAGACAATAGAGATGTTAGAGAGAATCGAGGGGCGGTTGGACCGCATTGAGGATATCGTGGCAACCATGAAAACCTCGAGCCGCAAATCATTAGAATGGGTGGGAATTTTATCAGAGCATATTGATTCTTTGGACGAGTTTCGTGAGGAAGTTCGAGAGAAGTTCGAACCTTTAGCCGATAAGCTCGATTGTACTGACGAAATACTACGTATTTTACGCCATGCTACGGTTGACGTTTCTCGAAGGATTGAACGACTCGAGCGACTCGAGCGAACGAAACGAATCAGTGCCTAAGGTAGGTTCACAATCGAAAGCTGTGTGGGTTAGGTGGGAAACTCAAGCCTAAGTCTACCTGGAACCTTTATTGGTGCCTAGATGGTCTGTTCTGTCATCTTAGATTAGTTCCGCCCTTAATTCAGGCCGGGAATTGGCGTATTTAGCGCACTTAGAAGGCTAGAGTGGTTTTGGCGGCGAGGAGTGTCCAATAGCGCTCTAGATCTGGATGCTTTCTATTATCGAGTTCGTATACAAGCATTGTACCGTCAATCAGATGTCCTTCCATTTTTATGATCCAATAATCGCTAAGATCGAAGCGGGCACTTAATGTGATGCTCTTTTGAAAGGATTCATAGTGCATTCGACCATTTTCAGCATTTTTCAGACCATAAGGGTCTTCAGGGTCGTTGATGAAACCGTAGGAGGCAGCAAAGGCGGACCAGTCATTGAGGTTATAGCCAAGTTGAATATATCCTTTTTGCTGATTTAGCCGGGTGTGTTCTATGAGTTCGGGCTGGCTTGAACGGAAAGTTCCTCGATATTGCGAGTATTCAGCTGCGAGAATAAGGCTATCCCAGGTGTATTCGATTGAAGTTACATAGAATATCGTGTCGTCGGTTGAGAGCTTGAGTTTTTTGGAGAACCCGGCTTGGCCAATTCCCAATTGAGTTATTTGCTCGTAAAATGCACTCGTCAAATCAGCAAGAACATCGGCACGGTGATGCAGGATTGTAGCTCGAAGAACGAGGCCATCCAGTGCTGTATTGTAGTGTAGCATCCCCCCCGCTGTCCAGCGATCTACCGCATGGGTTACTTTAAAGGCGGCCATATCGTAGTGACGTAAGGGCTCACGAGACCGGTTGTTGAAGAAGCGGGCCGTTGAGCCCTCGGGACCTGTTCCTGGTTCCCCAATGACCGCACCACCGAAGATTTGATAATCAATGCTACCGAAGCGGCTTAAATCAATGTTGCCGTAGAACGAGACGCCATTGAAGGAAATGAGGATGTCTCGAAGGGCGAGATAGTAAACACTCTGGGGTAAGAAAACCGTTGTGCGCACCAAGTCAACATCTTGAGTCTCTCCGTATAAGCCATAGGGAGTTTTGATGCGTCCCACTCGAACCCCCAAATAGTCGGTCAACGCATAGTCACCAAAAGCCCAATCCAACTCCAATTTCAGATTTCCCATTTCACCTAGATCGCGGGAGAAAAGTTGAATGCCGATGTGAAGTTCGTCGGTGACGTACGTTCCAAAGTTGATTCCTATTTCAGTGAATTCCCAGGTACCGCGTTTGGTTTCTGCAAGAAAGTTGTTTCCAGTGGATTTGAGGTAGCCTTGACTAAGAAAGCCATGCACGTCCACCACGTGACTATTGGCTTGCGGCGAGAGAAATAGAACTCCTACACACCAAAAAGTTGCTAGAAGGGTTGTTCGTGGCTGATTGTAATTTCTGCGGTGTGACGATGTATTGATCTGCGACATCAAGTCAATCCTCTCAACCCTATCAACACACCGTACCTATGAACTTCCTTGGATACCATTTTTGCAAGCGACTTAAGGCATTCACTCATTGGTATTCAGGAAAACCACCAAGAAACACGACTTAATTGCTTGAATAAATTTGTGTTTCTAGACTTAATTGAAGCTAAATATTAATCACGATTTAAGACTCAAAGTAAACTTCTTTTCAAATTAGCAAAGACAATAACAAATCCCGATTAGGACAATTTGGCGCTATCCAATGGCTGAATGGGTGACCTATTTGGGGTTGAGTGGGAGTGAGAACGCAGTGGGCTACAAGTATTTGGACTTTAATCGTTGGTGCTCTTGCGAGTACAAGTAAAAGTTCAAGCTAGAGTATTTGCTGCTCTTGGCGAAGAGAGGTATGGTTTCTCATCTTTACCGGGAAGAAGATGCGTCTTCACAAAAATGAAATGGTTGCCGGTTTTTCGTTTCTATTAGACCTTAACTTGCTCGATTGGGATTCGATACAATGGGAGAATACTCAATGACTAAGAACCTGATGGTCGGTTGCATTGTTTTGCTAGGGTGTAGTTCGTGTACACCGCCTACTTTAGAGGAGCTCAACGAGAAGTGGGGCACCATCCCAATTACTCCAACGGTTGTAGAGTTCGATCCTGCGGCTCCAACTCCAGTGCTACCATTTCCCGTTGATTTCGCCATGTTCTCGGGTTCCGCGGATGGAACAGCCAATATTCCCGTAGAGGATCCTAATCAATGGAATGGAGAAGTGGGGCTGATCAACGGATGGAATACCTTAGATGGTGTTTCAACTCTCGTACCGATGACTGCGACATTTAATGGAACCGTGAATGCATCCACGGTTGTTGCTGGAGATACGATTCGACTCTTCGAGGTAACTAAGTCAGCTCCTTATTTGGCAATGAGTGGTATTGTTCGGGAATTAACACGTGATGAGTTTTCTGTTCAAATGACTCATAGAGTTGTTTCTATTGAGGCTAGGGAAAAAAATGGCACGTTAAAGAAGCAGAGCGATGGCAGCCCACTTATGGTCGATGAGGTGCGCGACGGCTTCAAGATCATTCCTACGACTGCCTTGAAGCCGAATACTGCTTACTTAGTCGTTGTTGGCACGGGAATAGTTGATAGCGATGGCCGGAATATTGAGCCAGATTTGATTTACGGTATCTGCAAGGGGAGTGCTCCATTGGTAGACCGGTTTGGTCGCACGACAGTTCCTATTGCGATGGATGATGCTCGGGCGGCTCAACTCGAGCAACTCCGGATTTTGACGAACTCACACGAACTACTTTTGGGCATTCAAGCGGGAATCAGTTCTAATTCTATTGCTTTGTCGTGGACATTCACAACGCAATCCGTGTTGCCAGTTCTTAAGGCCCTTGCAGAGGACACGACTGCTGGGAATGTGGTTGTTGCACCCGCTTTGGATTCAATGGGGCAGCCAATTACTACGGAGATAATCGATTCCAACCTTGGCGGCGCAGATATTTGGGTGGGAGTGATTGAAGTCCCGTATTACCTGGACAAAGAGAATGCGAATTCTCCTACTAATTTCTGGAAAGGGCTAGAAGGTCAGTTTCTTACGAAACATTACTATCAATTACATGGTTTAGGACCGGCAGTGGTTTCTACGGAGCGGATTCCCTTTATTCTCACCCTTCCCAATAGTGCCAATATGCCATCGAATGGCTGGCCCCTTACTATATTTCAACACGATATAACACAGAATCGAACCAATGCTCTGGCGATTGCTGACTCATTAGCGCAGGCGGGCAGGGCAGTAATAGCTATTGATTTGCCTCACCACGGAATTGACCAATATAGCGATTATGAGCTTGGTTCGGGAGCTCCAAATACTGATTCGGAAGTCAACCCGCTCTTTTTTCTTTCAGCGGATGCTCCCGCTTCTTTTGAGATTTGTGGCTCTTGCAATTCATCAGAAGCTGCTCCCGATTCGCCGACTGATGGTTGTGAATCACAATGTGGCGAGGCTAGGTGCAGAGTTCCGGCAATGGGGGTTTATGCCAACGCTTCGTCTTTGGCTTCAATGAGGGATTTGGTGGGGGAGCGAACCCATGACATCAATGGCGATGGCTACGTGGAGGGTTCCGGATTACCCTTGGGAACTCATTTTTTGAATTTGAACTCGGGTCTCAATACACGAGACAACTTGCGGCAAGCGGTGACCGATTTAATGGTACTTCGCGCAAGCATTGGTGAAATTGCTTTTCTAGATGCAACTAACGTGGCCTTTGTCGGGCATGGAATCGGTGCTTCGGTAGGGGTTCTTTTTCTTTCGGTGGCAAGAGAGCTTGGGTTGAGCACATCTCCTTCGGTATTGATTAGTCCGCTATCTGGTATTGCTAGGTCGCTTTCGGCTTCAGTTCAGTTAAGTCCATTGCTGGAGGCCGGACTTTTGGCGGCTGGGATTTCCAAAGGAACTCCTCAATGGGATGAATTTCTATGGGGCTGGCAGACGCTTCTTGACTCGGCAGATCCGGTGAACTTTGGGCAAATGCCTTTGGTGCCAACATTGATGATGGAAATGGCGGGCGATGGTGTTTTGGGCAATAACGGAAACACCTTGTGGCCAACCGGTTACGAGGAGCTACCGTGGGGCTCGGTGGGAAGTAGTGCTTTGGCAAGTAGGATGGGATTAGTACCCCTATCCGGAGAGACCTTTAACGCCAGTGGGGCGAAGGCAATTGTTCGCTTTGCGACCAGTGACCATTTGAGTGTTTTAGATCCGGGCACATTGGCTTGCGAGAGTTTTCGATGTGAGCCGGATGCATACCATACCTGCCGGGTACCTTTGGCTGCTCGTACGGAGGCGATGCAAAGTCAAATTGCGACTTTCATTGAGAGCGGTGGAACCACTGTGTCTCTCGCAACCTATATTGTAGACGATTTGGGAGCTGAGTCTCGTTTCGTATGCGAGCCGAGTGGCTTTGAATGCGAGTCGGATTCTGATTGCTGTGGCCGGGCCAATTGCGTGGATGCTAGATGTGAATAGGAGTGGATGTTAGGGCATTCGTCGTTATTCCGCCATCGCTATACCGATTCCCCGCGGATCTGCACAGCCGGTTACGAGTTTAGATTTGGGATCGACTAAAATTCCGGTGGCATTGCTCCAGCGCCCACCTACTTTGACTTGGTGTCCCTTGCTTCTCAAATAGTCGATGGTAGGGCTCGCGAGGGTTTGTTCTTCAATAAAAACCAAGTCCGGTAGGTGCTGGTGATGAATGCGCCCACTTGTGATAGCTCTTTGTATATCGGTGTTGTGGTCGATTACATTGATAATGATTTGGGCAACCGTAGTGGGGATTCTCGAGCCGCCCGGAGATCCTAATACCAACTGAATCGGGCTTTGGGTAGTTGGCCCACTAAATACAATAGTAGGGCTCATTGAAGAGAGCGGTGTTTTACCAGGCTCAACGCTATTGGCTTCGGAGCCCACAATACCGTAAGCATTGGGGACACCTGGGGCCACGGCAAAATCATCCATTTCGTCGTTGAGAACAATGCCGGTTTCCCGAGCCACGATTCCAGAGCCCCAGCTGTAATTAATGGTAGTTGTTAAAGCCACTGCGTTACCATTTTTGTCGATGACACTTAGATGGGTAGTGTCCTTACCGTCCGATTGGGACCCACCCTTAGGCACAGGGATGTCCGGAAACATAGCCGAGCCTTGGCCAGCAGGAATGCTGGTGGCTGGCTCTGCATTATCAGTAATTACCTGAGCCACGAGCTTTGCTCGGTCTTTTTGCACTAAAAGAGGGAGAAGTTTTGGGACGTAGGGCACGAAAAGTGGATCACCTAAGAACGCTCGGTCTGCGAAAGCTCGTTTGGACCCTTCTATATAGAGGTGAAGTGCCTCTCCACTACGCCAGGGAGTAGAGGGTGGAAGGGTTTCCATGATGTTCAAAAGAGTTAGCAGTATTTGACCACCTGAGGATGGAGGCGGTGAGCTGACTATGGCGTGACCGCGATAGGTTCCTACAAGTGGTTTGCGCTTTCGAAGAGTATAAGAAGCTAGG
>CAXGXL010000134.1:0-7754 GCA_964013555.1 uncultured bacterium | reverse complement strand
CTGGTCGTCATCGGCGGAGGAAGTGGCGGCTTAGCCGCCTCCAAACGTGCCGCCTCGCATGGAGCCCAAGTTGCTCTGATTGAAGCATCGCGCCTGGGTGGAACGTGCGTTATACGTGGATGCATTCCCAAAAAGCTGATGGTTTACGCCGCAAAACTAGGCGCTGAGCGCCAACTCGCCCAAGACTATGGCTGGACCGGCACTCTTGGCCCCATCGATTGGCCCAAACTCCAAACATTTAGAGACAAAGCTGTAGATCGGCTGGAGCGCATCCATGAAGCAAACCTCAGTAAGGCCGGCGTCAAACTGTTTAAAGGACATGCTTGCTTTGTTGACCCGCAAACCGTTGAGGTAGGTGAAACCAGGCTCAAAGCCAAAAAATTCATCGTCGCCACCGGTTCAACTCCTTCTATGCCACCGCTGCCGGGAATTGAATTTGCCAAATCGAGCAACGGCCTATGGGCTCTAAAGGAGAAACCAGAATCAGTCACAATTATTGGCGGCGGCTACATTGCGGTTGAGTTTGCTTCTCTTCTGCACAATCTAGGGTGCCAAACCAGCCTCGTGGTTCGCTCCTCCTTACTGCGAGACTTCGACCACGCTCTGGGTGCTCACTTGACCAATGGTCTAAAGCAACAAGGTATCGCGGTCCACACCAATACTCGCCCTCTAAAAATAGAGCCCAGCGGCGAACAAACAAAAGTGGTAGCGACCCATCGCGATACAACCATCTCGATACAAAGTGACTCCACTGTCCTATTAGCTACCGGCCGGCATCCCAATACCAAAGACTTAGGCCTAGAAAATGTCGGAATTCAAACCAACCCCGATGGGAGCATACCGGTAAACGCAAACCACGCTACGACCGCTCGACATATTTTCGCACTAGGCGATGTGCTTGGACATTCTATGTTAACACCAGTAGCTATCAAAGCCGGCAGAAACGTTGCTGATCGAGAATTTGGTGAAAGTTCAGAGGCGATGAGCTATGAATGCATCCCCACTGCCGTTTTCTCGATACCGCCGGTGGGAGCGGTTGGTTTCACGGAGGAAACCGCAGTCGAACAATTCGGGGCAGAGGATATTCAAACCTACCAGGCTCGCTTCACCCCACTGCTTTACTCTCCCGCAACCCCGGAACAAAAGCGACAAACACTTATGAAATTAGTAGTTCAAAAAAGCTCAGACAGAGTTTTAGGCTTTCACATGGTGGGCGACGATGCACCTGAAATCATTCAAGGTTTTGCCGCAGCCCTCGTAGCAGGCATAACAAAAAGCAAGCTCAATTCGACTCTAGCTATCCATCCAACCGCGGCTGAGGAGTTCGTACTCATGGGCTAACTTTTCAATTTGAAATCACGGTTTCCCCAACACCTGAAACCTCGTCGCTTAAAGGAATGTGAACCCAAATAGTGGTTCCCACTCCCGGCGTCGACTCTAAAGTAACCCATCCTTTCAAAAGCGCAGCGCGCTCACGAATACCGTGCAAACCCAAGCCGCCAGATAAATCAATTCCTGACTCCCCTTGACTGAGGTCAAAACCACATCCATCATCTTCGATGATGGCTCGCACCTCTGTCTCCCGCCGCTCTGCAATAATACTAATGGTCCTTGCTGCCGCGTGCTTTGCTACATTGGTCAACGCCTCCTGCAAAATTCTATAGAGGGTCGTCTCAATAACCAACGGGAGCCTATTCTTGGAATCAATGCCCCTAATATGAACGTCCACCGCTATCCCATGTGCTTTAGAATATTCATGACCATAGCGTTCGATAGCTGTAGCAAAGCCCAAGTCATCAAGCACGCTGGGGTGAAGGCCGCGTGCCAATCTACCGAGCTCCTCGAGTGTACGAGACGTAAGGCCACGAAGATTTAAGACCCGCTCCCTGAGCTCTTCGGATTCAATACGTTGTTCAAGGGCTTTCAAGCTAACCAAAACCGACGTAAGGGACTGACTTGTTTCATCATGCAACTCCCGTGCAATTCTTCGACGTTCGGCGTCTTCTGCTGATATAACCCTCTCAATGAACTTTGAACGCAGCTCTTCCACTTGCTTCCGCTCGGTTAAATCTCGTCCCACGCAAACCACCGCTCTCAGATTCTGTTCATCATCCCATATTTGAGCACTGGAAAAGGCAACAGGAATCAAATCACCGGACTTCGTTTTATAGGTGGTTTCAATTTCGTGCCCTCTTACCAATTCTTTTTCATTGGTCAGCTGCTCCCAACGCAAGGCCGCCCCACCGCCTGTCTCTTCAGCAGGAGCCGCCAGAATGTCCTTAAAATGCATCCCAATTGCTTCATCCTCTGCGTATCCAAGCATCTTCGCGGCCGCGGGATTGATCGTCTGAACAATTCCAGACCTTCCAATCACGATCAACATCTCGTTGATCGCGTTAATGACGCTATCATACCACTGCTGAGCCACCGCTGAAGCAAGGAGCTCTTGAAAGCGTGCCGCAGGCAACTGCCTTAAAATCTTAACCTCCACCAACTTTCGAAGTGCGGCAACGAGCGAGTCTACGACATCCCCCTTAGGCCGCTCCACCGCGGGCTCAGCCGGCTCGGCATGAACTCCCAATAACTGGTTTATGAGGGTGTTAACCTCTGAGAATTGTTCTTGTGTAAATAAGATTCCTTTATCACTCATTGAAGGGAGTTAAGCACTAATTGGAGCGCGGGTTAATCCCCATCGGCAACTATTTTAGTAACAATTTTCCGTTATCATTCTCCAATAAACCCGAATTGGGCCAGTCCATCCAACATCAAGAGCAGTATAGGAAATACAGAATAGCTGTGTTAGCATTCAACGGTAGCCCAAACGTCACGCATGAGAAAGCCGACAATCGGGTCTCTGGGGATATAGATTGAAATCAAAAACTCGTACCGGTTCTAAAATAGCACTAAGTGCGCTCCTCACAGGAGCAGTGATTATATGTGGCGCCGATGTCTTGCCGCAGGTCTTGCCCCACCGTGCCGTTCGCCCGGCCCTCATCTCTCTGACCCTTTTAGCGATCGGCCTTCTTTGCTTAAGGGTTCACCACATCTATAGAGCTTCAATTCAAGAACTCATCGCGGCGTTGCGCTCACGCACCGCTTCAGAGCCACAAAATTTGCAGACAATCGAAAAAGACAGTCCCGAAATTAGGGAACTAGGCAGGATCTACGCTCAATTGGACTCCCAGCTAGCCTATCAAGAGTCGAAATTGGCTGACTACCGTTCCGAGCTGGACTCCGTAGTGGAGGATCAGACCAAGAAACTCCGAGACCAACGTGACTACGTCAAGAGCATTCTAGAATTCATGATAGAAGGACTTTTCGTTACCGACTCTGACGGCCGCATATGTACCACCAACCCAAGTGCATTAACCCTCATCGGCCAAAGTCATAGCGACGTCGAAGGACGACCTCTAGACGACCTCTTTCACGACGAACCAGCTCATAGCTCATCAAAAATCATTCCATTAGTGCACGAGGCAGGCGTAATCACCCATCGAGAACGCCACCTCATCGGTAAGGACGGAAAACGAATTCCCGTTGCGGTAAGTGCCTCAATTATGCGCGACGCACACGAGCAAGTCTCGGGAGTCGTCTGCCTCCTCCTAGATATGACCGAACGCAAGAAAATCGAACGCGAAATATCAAGAGCCCGAGATGAGGCAATTGCTGCCGATAAATTGAAGTCCGAGTTTCTCGCAACCATGAGTCATGAAATTCGAACCCCCATGAACGGCGTTGTCGGTCTTACCTCCCTCCTTGTCGAAACACAGCTAAATAAAGAACAACGAGAATTCGCTGAGGCCATCAATGCTTGCGGGCAATCCCTACTAACCATAATTAACGATATTCTCGACTTCTCGAAACTTGAAGCCGGGCGCATGAAGCTCGACGACGTCGATTTTAACGTGTTCCGGTTAATAGAAAACGTTAGCGATTTATTCTGGGCCAAAGCCAATGAAAAAGGCATTGAAATTGTAACACAGAATGCCCCTAACCTACCGCGTTGGGTCAAAGGCGACTCCAACCGGATTCGGCAAATCTTAAACAATTTAGTATCCAATGCGGTCAAATTCACGGATGGGGGTGGCGTAACCATAGTTAGCTCACTTCAAGAAGAAACTGCCAGCGGTTACCTTATCCGATTTACCGTCAAAGACACTGGCATAGGAATCAACTCTGAAGATCAAAAAAGGCTCTTCCATTCATTCTCCCAAATAGATGGTTCGTATACTCGAGCCTACGGTGGTACCGGTTTGGGGCTAGCAATATCCAAGCAACTAGTTGGCTTGATGAATGGAATCATCGGCGTACAAAGCGCGGAAGGTAAGGGAAGCGAGTTTTGGTTTGAAGTCCCTCTGACTAAAACAGACACAAGGCATCCCGAGCCACATCTCAAAGGAGCCCGTTTCCCAGATAGAATCGCCTTAATCGCAGCACCTGATGGCACACTAAGAGAAGGTATTCGCACACAACTTCAGGACTGGGGAGTATCGGTCCACGAAGCAGCTACAAGCCTAGAAACCCTCGTCCTGCTTAAAGATGCCGAAGCCCGAAAACGCGATTACGACATCTTGCTGGTCGATGTTACCATTGAGCATAAGAGCCAAACCCTCGTGAAGTTCATCCTAAGCAAGACTGACGTCCCAGGCAGTGCGTTAGGGGTTATCACACATTTAGGTTACAACACTGACTTTAATACACAAAATACATCAATCCATGCCGTACTTACCAAACCGGTTCGAGAACAAGACCTTTTCGACTGTTTTTTCCGCCTAGAAAAAGCCTTGCCCTCCAAGTGAGACCTCCGTACAAGTCCATCATGACAGACTCACGGCGCGGTTTTGGATCAGACAATCACAGTGGTATCCATCCCGCCCTTTTGGAAGCTATCCAAACCATCAACCATGGCCATACACCTTCCTACGGAATTGATACCTATTCCCAAAAAGCCAAAGCTACCTTAAGAAAACACTTTGGCGACCAAGCCGATGTGTTTTGGACTCTGACCGGAACCGCCTCCAATGTCCTGTGCCTCGATGCCCTAGCCCAGCCCTACGAAGCTGTCTTGTGCGCAGATATCTCTCATCTCAACCTTGATGAATGTGGTGCTCCCGAACGATGGCTCGGCTCGAAGTTGCTGCCCTGCAGTTCCCACCAAGGCAAACTTTCTATAGACTCATTACAACCGCACCTGATTAGAGGTGGTGATCAACACTACGCCCAACCCAAAGTGCTCTCCATTACCCAACCCACTGAATTGGGTACAGTCTACTCTATTGAGGAGCTAAAAACACTAATCGACTTTGCCCATGGCAAAGGATTACTCGTTCATATCGACGGCGCTCGCCTAACCAATGCTGCTGTATCCCTAGGCTGTACTCTCAAAGAAATGACCACCGATTTAGGAGTAGATGCTATCTCATTGGGGGGCACCAAGGGCGGCTTCCTTATTGGAGAGGCTGTCATCTTCCCTAAGGGAGACCCTACTAAGCGCTTCAGCTTCATGAGAAAGCAAGCTCTGCAGCTCCCCTCCAAAACGCGCTTCATTGGAGTTCAATTCGAGCGCTACTTCGGTACATCTCTGTGGAGAGACGTGGCAGAACATTCATTGACCATGGCCAGTGCACTCGAAAAGGCGCTCCAGGGTATCTCCGAAGTATCAATTTCATACCCAGTGCAGTCAAATGCCGTCTTTGCACGAATCCCCAAGGCCTGGGTCAAAGCCGCCAAAGCCAGCTATTTCTTCTACGTTTGGGAACCTTCTAATTCTGAGGTTCGACTCATGACCTCCTTTGATACACGTATAGAGGACATTGAAGGACTCCATAAAACCCTAATAGAATTGGCTCAACGCCACCCTCAAGGATAATTCCGTACCACCTATTGAACCCGAACCCATTCACGACTATCCACCCAATAAAGAGAGTCTAACAATCCTAAAGGATCCTAGCATGTACCCACCAAAAGACCACCTAAGCAGCAACGCACACATTCCCTCCTTGGAAGTCTATTCGGAGCGCTATAAAGAGTCCGTAGAGGATCCCGACGGTTTCTGGAAAAAAGAAGCCCAGCGCCTAACCTGGATATCCCAAAATGATTCGGTTTCAGAATTCGACTTCCAAACAGGGAGTTTCTCTTGGTTTAACGGATGGAAAACCAACGCGAGTGTCAATTGTATTGACCGGCACCTAGAAACCCGCTCCGATAAGTCTGCCATTATCTGGGTAGGCGACGAACCCGGCACCTACCAGCACATATCCTATCGCCAGCTCCACCATGAAGTTTGCCGGGTCGCCAATACCCTTGTGTCCCATGGTGTAACCAAAGGCGATAGGGTTTGCATTTACATGCCAATGGTTCCCGAGCTCGCTTACACCATGCTAGCTTGTGCGCGAATCGGCGCAATCCACTCTATCGTCTTTGCAGGGTTTTCCTCCGATAGCCTACGAGACCGGATCCTTGATGCCCAATGCAATACACTCGTCACTGCCAACGAGGGAAAACGCGGCGGAAAAACAATTCCGCTTAAAGAAATCTGTGATCAAGCGCTCGAAGGTGTGGATTGCATACAACGAGTATTTGTGGCCCAAAGAACAGATACCATTCCAACGATGCAGCCAGGAAGAGACTTTTGGCTTCACGAAGAAATGAACAAGCAACGTCCGGTTTGCCCTGCAGAAGTCATGGACGCTGAAGATCCACTCTTTATACTCTACACATCAGGCTCCACCGGAAAACCCAAAGGAGTAGTACATACAACCGGTGGTTACCTACTCTATACTTCGCTTACCCACGAAACCATCTTCGACCTCCACGAGAACGACGTCTATTTTTGCGCAGCTGATATCGGTTGGATTACCGGGCACAGTTACATTATCTACGGACCTCTCGCCAACGGTGCTACCACGGTGATGTTCGAATCGACTCCGACCTATCCCGACGCGTCGAGGTATTGGCAGATCGTCGAGGATCTCAAGGTCACTATCTTTTACACTGCGCCCACGGCGATTCGCGCCATCGCGCGGCACGGCGATGAATTCGTAACTCGTCATAATCGCGATTCACTCCGTGTTCTCGGAACCGTAGGCGAGCCCATCAACCCAGAAGTGTGGCAGTGGTACCACGACGTTGTGGGCTCAGGAAACTGCGCCGTGGTTGATACCTGGTGGCAGACCGAAACAGGTGGCGTTCTGATAGCGCCCCTTCCCGGCGCTACCCCAACCAAACCAGGCTCAGCGACTCTTCCATTTTTTGGCGTTCAACCTGTTTTAGTAGACGACCAGGGCCAGGTGGTACAAGGCAATGGCGTGAGCGGTAATCTTTGCATAGCTCACCCTTGGCCCGGCCAAGCCCGAACAGTCTACGGTGACCATCAACGGTTCTTAAAGACCTATTTTGAGCCATTTGCCGGGCTCTACTTTACAGGCGACGGTTGCCGCCGAGACGAGGACGGTTATTTTTGGGTTACAGGCAGGGTAGACGATGTCCTCAATGTATCCGGTCACAGACTTGGTACCGCAGAGATAGAAAGTGCGCTTGTTGCCCACCCCCATGTCGCTGAGGCAGCAGTGGTTGGCATCCCTCACGAAATAAAAGGCATGGGAATCTTTGCCTTCGTTCAAATCAACGCAGGTACCGAAAACACGAAGGTCTCTTATTCTGAAGAGCTCAGGCAGGCTGTCAAAGATGGCATCGGAGGTATAGCAGTACCCGATGGCATTCAAATTACGAATGGTCTCCCAAAAACACGCTCA
>CAXGXL010000133.1:0-7779 GCA_964013555.1 uncultured bacterium | reverse complement strand
AAAGGCTTTCATAGGAGGTATTCGTGGAGTTGATTGTGGGGATGCATAGATTTGACTCTATTGCAGAGGATGAGGAGTAAGCTGTGTTGCTCTTGACCGAAGCTCTTGAGCACTACGCCAAAAGTGCAGGGGACCGATTGGCCCTTAGGTTTTTGGTCACCGGTGACGTCGATGGCGAAGTGGTCGAACTTACGTTTGCTGAGTTTCATCAGAGAACATTGGCGCTAGCAGCCCGATTGCAGCAGCACCTTGGGCCCGGGGATAGGGCGTTGCTACTCTACGATGGTGGGCTCGAATTCATTGTAGCTATGTATGCTTGCCTTTATGCGGGTGTTATTGCTGTTCCTACCTACCCGCCAGATCCTGGCCGATTGCATCGAACGCTTCCACGTTTGCAGTCAATCGCCGAAGATGCCGGGGCGAATGTCATTTTGACTACCGGAAATATTCTCGATTTGGCTGAACCGCTCTGTACTCAGGTAGAAGGGCTTGAACGGCTCTTTTGGATTGCTACCGAATCGGTGCAGAGTTCCCCCTCCGAGTTTTCTCCGGTGGATATCAAGCCGGAGCACATTGCTTATCTTCAGTACACGTCTGGTTCGACCGGAACACCAAAGGGCGTTATCGTTAGTCATGGCAACCTGCAAAGTACGTGCGGTGATATGTTGGAACGTTGGCCGTACCACGAAAAAAGTCACCAGATTTCTTGGTTGCCGACTTTTCACGATTTGGGCTTGATATGGGGACTTATGACGCCGCTTTCGGGAGGGGTGCCCGTAACCTTTATGCTGCCGGTTGCTTTTTTGCAGCGCCCGGCACGATGGTTAGAGGCGATTTCGCACTTTAGAGGAACGACTACCGCTTCGCCAAATTTTGGTTACGATTTATGTGTTCGAAAAATCTCAGCTGAGGTGGCGGATACTTTGGACCTTTCTTGCTTAGAGGCAGCCATGAATGCCGCCGAGCCCATTCGATACGAAACCTTAGACGGGTTTAACAATCGCTTCGGTTCGGTCGGTTTTTCACCGGATGTAATGTCTCCTTGGTATGGGCTGGCGGAGTCTACCCTTCAGGTAAGTGTAAGCTCTCGCGAAGATGGTCCGCCTACTCGTATCTTTGCATCAGTCGAGGAGTTAGAGGCTGGAAGGGTTGTTCGAGTTAGTGATGAGAGTGGGATTACTCTCATTGGGTGTGGATACGTTGCTCAAATGAACGATGTGGCTATTGTCGACGCCGCGAGAAAAGAAAGATTGGCCGAAGGTTTCGTCGGTGAGATTTGGTTGCGTGGTCCTATTGTGGGACAGGGTTATTGGCGGCAACCGGAGCAAAGCTCTGAGGTTTTCGATAACTTTATAGCTAATGAACAAGAAGGTGGGTGGCTGAATACTGGTGATCTTGGGTTCTTCATGGAGGGTGAACTCTATATTTCAGGGCGTGCCAAAGATGTTATCATTATTCGCGGTCGAAATATTTATCCTCAGGATATCGAGCTCGTTGCGGAAAAGACTCATCCCGCCATCCGGCCAGGTTGCGTTGCCGCGTTTTCGTTGAATGTCGAGGGAGAAGAACGAGCGGGGTTAGTTGCGGAAGTGAACCCCAAAAAGATGGATATTCCGAGCAATGAACTTTTAATGCTAATTCGCTCAGAGATAGCCGAGGCGTTTGATATCCAACTTTGCGATGTCGCTTGCATAGGGCCTCGAGCAATCTACAAAACGTCTTCAGGAAAGATTCAACGTCGTAGAACCAAGAAGGCATTGCTAGACGGTGAGTTCGACACGCTCGCTCGTTGGGAGCTTCCCCGTGAGTTGGAGCTGGACGTTCCGGTCATCCTTGAGGAGGAGGGTGAAAATACCACCTCGTTTTTTGCAGGTTTGATTTGGAGCTTGATTTCAAAACGGCTTCCAGACTTGCAATCAACGGAGCCACAGTGGGATACGCCGTTTAGAGAGTTGGGGTTGAATTCGGTTACAGCTGTGGAATTGAGTGGTGAGTTGGCTGATATTCTCCGTCGTGATTTGGTTCCGACCCTGCTTTTTGAGTTCACTTCAACCTCGTTACTTGCTTCTTACCTTGCAGGGGAGATCACCGCCGGTAACACAGAGTTAGAAAGTGGAATTCGAGCTCGCCGTCTTCGTGATGCGATGCAGACTGCTTTAGAGGCCGCGGGAATACCTTTTGATGAGATACCCGACGAAGAATCTTTCGCGGCCTTTTTGGAGGGGCGCGAACAAAAGACACTCTCGCAGCTAAACTTTAGAGGACCTCACGAAGACTTCAGTCGTTTGATACCTCGATGGCTCAATTTTTTGTCCCAGTCCTTTGAAGGCTGTCGAACTTTGCTCTACCTATCTCGACGCAGTGATGAGGGGTTCTCGGTTTATTATACCGATGGAGACAAAGCGGTTCGGGAGCGCTTTCGAACCGAACTTTTGATTTTGGAGCAACTTGGAGATTCCGATTCAGAGACGGTTGCTCGATATACGGTTAGCATTCCTCCCCTTACGGGCGATTGGAACTATAGCAGCGGTATTCTTTATGGATTCAAGAACGCGGACGGGGTACTGGCCGCGGTTCATGTATTGAGTCCTCGGAATGGATATTTTAGTGAGGGGGATGTCGATTTATTGACTCGTCTTTGTGACCATGTGGGCCCAGCAGTTCTGGCTGGGCATACCTTGTCTTTTACTGAGGTGGATGATGGAGCAGAAGAGCAGCTGGCAAATCTGGCTGCGGGAATTCTCGAAGATCTTTCATTTGAGCACTTCGTGGAAGACATCTTAGAGACCGGAGTTAAACTATTCGAGTCGGAAAGCGCTGCGTTTTTCTTATACGATGACGATGACGGTGTTCTTTCCTTGATGGCAGGAAAGTTAGGTAAGGACCCTTCAGGTACAAAGGATCTTCAGTTCCCGGCCACTCGTGGGATCTGTGGGCATGTGTTTCAAACAGGTCAGAGGATCTGGGTGGAGGATGCTTATGCGCACCCGAAGTTCGACCCTAGATTAGATTCCGTATACGGCTTTAAGACTCGTAACATCCTTTGTGCTCCGGTTATGGGAGCCGAAGGTGTTGTTGGCGTTATCGAGTTTCTAAATTGCTCGATGAAGAGAATCGGCGACTGGGAGCATTCCCTTTTGGACAGATTCACTAGGCAAATTGCCGTTGCGATTCATAGTTTGCCGCTTATCGCGGATATGCACGTGCCGTTCTTGAGGAGCTTACAAGAATTAGAGACAGTTGAGCAGACCTCGGGAAGTTTGGATTCGAACTATGCGGAGCCTATCGCCATAGTGGGTATGGGGTGTCGTTTTCCTGGGGGAGTTTCGAGCCCGGGGCAGTATTGGGAACTGCTTGCGGGCGAAGTCGATGCCATTAGTGAGATTCCGCGCAGTCGATTTGATATCGAACAGTACTACGATCCAGATCCTGAAGCCGTTGGAAAAATTCTGACTCGCAACGGTGGATTTTTGGAACATATTGACGAATTTGATGCGGAGTTTTTTGGTATTTCACCCCGGGAAGCCGAACAAATAGATCCACAGCAACGGATCTTGCTGGAATGTTCATGGGAGGCCCTTGAAGACTCGGGGATTGTCCCTGAGAAACTTATGGGAAGCGATACTGGAATTTTTGTTGGGCTTATCTATCAGGACTATGCCAAATTTGCAGGCTCTTCGAACAAAGTCGATGGCTATACACTAACTGGAAATATCGCCTCGGTAGCGTCGGGTAGAATCTCCTACTTCCTCGGCACCGAAGGACCAAGCTTGACCATCGATACGGCCTGTTCATCCTCGTTGGTAACGGTGCACCTTGCTTGTGAGGCTCTGGCTAAAGGAGATTGCTCTATTGCGCTTGCAGGTGGTGTTACCTTAATGCTCTCGCCAACACCATTTATTGGATTCAGTCGCCTCCGGGGTTTAGCGCCCGATGGACGTTGCAAAACGTTTTCGGCTTTAGCTGATGGGACGTCCTGGTCTGAGGGCTGTGGCATGCTTACGCTTAAGCGATTGAAGGATGCTCAGCGCGATGGTGATACAATCTGGGGAGTAATTAAGGGAAGTGCCGTTAATCAAGATGGGCGAAGCAACGGCTTAACTGCACCCAACGGACCCTCGCAACGAGCTGTGATTCGACGAGCTTTAGGAAAGGCTGGAGTATTGCCCCATGAGATTGATTATCTCGAATGTCACGGAACGGGTACCAGCTTGGGGGATCCTATAGAGGTTCTAGCTCTGGATGCGGTACTGTCCGAAGGACGTCCTGAGAACAACCCAATTTTAGTAGGATCGGTCAAGACCAATATTGGTCATACACAGGCGGCTGCTGGTGTGGCGGGGTTAATGAAAGTCGTGTTGGCCATGCGGCACGAAAGACTTCCTGCAACCTTGCATTTTACTGAGCCCAGTCCTCACATTCCGTGGCAACGGTTGGATTTGGAGGTGGTTGGTAAATCGAGACCCTGGCCTAAAGGGACTAAGACTCGAGTTGCTGGTATTTCATCGTTCGGAATCAGTGGTACCAATGCCCATTTGGTATTAGCAGAGCCACCCGAACTGACCCAATCCGATGAACACGAAATAGAAGCCCCCTCCTACCCGCTAGTTCTATCCGGGCGGTCGCCTAAAGCACTGGCAAATCAGTTGGAGTTACTTGGGGATTGGCTGGAAAGACATCCGGAAGTCAATATTCGAGATCTGGCATACAGTTTGGCCGCGTCGCGGACTCATTTTCAGTACCGAAGCGGATGGTCTATTGGGAGTCGTGAAGGGATTTTCGAGGCACTGAAGTCTAGTACGGAGTATGTGGACGCATCATCGGGAAAGCTGGTTTTCTTGTTTAGCGGGCAAGGCGCACAGCGGCTGAAGATGGGACGAGAGCTCATGGAGACTCATCCTGTATTTAGGACGAGTCTTCAAGAGACGGCTAGACTTCTAGACCCCTTCTTAGAGCGTTCACTTCTGGAGGTCCTATTTGGAGAGGATTCGTCTCTCTTAAATGAAACCAAATACGCTCAGCCAGCACTATTCGCGGTTGAAGTTGCATTGTGTGCATTGTGGGCTAGTTGGGCAGTGGTGCCGGATTATGTGCTCGGTCATAGCTTAGGTGAAGTCGTAGCAGCTTATGTGGCGGGAGTTTTCTCGCTTGAGGATGCTCTTGCTTTAGTTGTTGCTCGGGCGAAGTTAATGAACGAGCTCTCACTTGAGGGCTCCATGGCGTCCATTGGACTGGCAGAGCCAGAGGTTTCCAGGCTCATCGAGAAGCTGGAATTGTCGGAAACCTTGTCAATTGCGGCGACCAACTCCCCTTACCAAACGGTGGTCTCTGGGGATGATGTGGCTCTACGAAAAATGCTAGAGCGTTGCACAGAATTAGGACACAAAACACAAAGGTTGGAGGTATCACGAGCCTTTCATTCCCATTGTATGGATCCCATGCTCGAGCAATTTCGAACGGTAGCGGACACTATTACGTATCGGCAACCTAAGATTCCCATTATCAGCAATTTAACGGGGTCGATTGATGTTGTTGAGATTCTCTCGCCAGATTATTGGGTGGCGCAAATCAGGGAGGCGGTGCAATTTCGAAGCTGTATCGAAAGTGCATTTGAGTTGGGTGCTAATCGCTTTATCGAAATCGGTCCAGATCCTGTCTTATGCAGTTTAGGAAGTCAAAATGAGTCTGACGATGTGGAACGCCTGTGGGTACCATCACTACGAAGACAGGAACCCGAATGGTTATCTATAAATGAGGCGTTGATTGCTTATCACAGTCACGGTGGAGCGGTGGATTGGAACGGGTATTTTGATCCTTGGGGAGGAAAGAGGATCACACTTCCTACCTACGGTTTTGTTCGAAGTCGTTATTGGATAAAGGATAAGAGCGCTGCGCTGGGCGATTCCGGATTAACTCAACCATTTTGGGATGCACTTCAAGCGGATACGGTAGAACCGGTTGCGGATTTGCTCTCTCTTTCGGATGCAGAAAAACAAAGTGTGAGCCCACTTTTATCTAGGTTGCGTTCTTGGCACGAATCGACTCTTCGTGAGAGTGAAATTGAAGATTGGCTTTATGAGGATATTTGGGTCGAAAGAGAGGCGCGAACGAAACCAAAGAGTGCCCAAGCAGGGACCTGGCTGCTAGTACCTCACCCGGAGTGCGATCCTCTTTACCGGCGACTTGTTCTATGGTTCGGCGAGCATGGTGCCGCAACTTCTATGCTGAGACCCAGCGACAATAGAGCAGTCCTATCGGAGCAGATAAATAAGGCTGGAGAGAACATTTTGGGGGTGGTCTACCTCGTTGGGGCTCAGAGTGAGCGTGAACTAGGGTTTGCTCTAGCACTAGCTCAAACGGTGATAGAGTTGGGGGGAGACTTCCCCCTCTGGTTGATTACCCAGCGTGCGGTTGTGGTGGACTCCACCGATTGGGTGCATCCTTCATTGGGTTGCATTTGGGGGCTGGGAAGAACCATTGGTTGGGAGTCGCAACGGTCATGGGGGGGCCTTATTGATTTATCGAGGGAACCTCATGATGAGGATGTTGCAGCGCTTGGAAACACTCTCCTTGGAGGAGAGCCGTCGGCTGAATTGGTTATTCGGGGACAGCGCCTTTGGGAAAGAAGGTTGGTTCGAAAAACAAAAAGTGTCAACAAACAATTGGGTTGGGATCCTACCAAAACTGTTCTTGTTACAGGTGGACTCGGTAAGTTGGGCGGACATCTTTGTAGATGGTTGGTACAGACCCACGGGGTAAAGCATCTGGTGATCACGTCGCGTCGTGGAATGGAAACCGATGGTGCATTGGAGTTGGTAGACGAGCTCCAATCTCTTGGGGCAAAGTCGAGGGTTGTTGCTTGCGACTTGGAGGACCCTCGCTCTGTTGATTCTGTTGTCCAGCAAATAGGAGACGAACATCCCCTTGAGTATGTCTTTCATTTAGCGGGCACAACCGATGATGCGCTTTTGACTAGCCAAAGCCAAGAGCGACTCGATTCGGTTATGGCACCCAAGTGGAGTGGGGCTTGGAATCTTCACAAGGCAACCCAAGGTCAGCCTTTGCGAGGCTTTATTCTCTTTTCGTCGATATCGGGCCTATTAGGAAACGCAGGACAGGCAAATTACGCTGCTGCAAATTCCGCTCTCGAGTCAGTCATTCGATACCGTCGTCGTCGTGAGCTTTGTGGTACCGTCATTCATTGGGGGCCGTGGGCGGGTGGCGGGTTGGTGGACGAAACGTTACATAGCCATCTTCGCAGCAGAGGAATAAAGCTTTTATCACCGCACAAGGCTCTTCGGGCAATGGATATTGCGCTAAGAGCAGCCCCTGCATCGGTGGGGATTTTTGATATTGATTGGGCGCAATTTGTGTCCGATGGGTTACCTGCCCCGGTTAATCAGCTTTTGGGTGGGGTGCCACAAGCTCGTGAAGCCATAATCCAAGCGGCGCTGCTGACGAAGAATAATGGCATCTCCGAATTGGGAAACGAGGTACTATCTCTTCCTGAAAACCTGCGGTTGAGTCGCATGCGTTCGTTTCTTGCGGATGAGGTCGCTGGGATACTCGGACTTGCTGATGGAAGCTCAGTAGACAGTCAAAGAGGATTCATGGATTTGGGATTTGATTCCCTCATGGCGGTGGAGTTGCAAAAACGACTCAAGGCCAAGTTAGGTATGACTCTCCCGACCACGGTTGCCTTTGACCACCCCACTGTCGATGATTTGGGGCGCTGGTTGCTAGGGAGATTGACTCCAACGGGTGGCCTTGCAAGTGATG
>CAXGXL010000132.1:0-7799 GCA_964013555.1 uncultured bacterium | reverse complement strand
GTGCATTGGAAATTGGAATTTCAGCATCCATAGGAAGGTTATTAGAATAAACACAAGGTAGCGATGGGATTTCTCGTTTTAAGATCTTATCATTTTTTCGACGTGAGATTGCATATAGCTGGGACCGACGGCCGAATGACCTTTTTGTCTTTTGGGTTGTTTTGTGAGGCCAATTCCTACTTCGGGGAGTTACCCATTGGAATTTTCCAAGGATGGGAGTGAAGAATTTGGAGGAAAGAGGTTCTAGGAAGAGACTGTTTTCGGAGAGCTTTTCTGTTCTGGACGGAGCAGGCAAGCAGCCTACAATTATTTTGTGAAAGCTTTTTGTCCCCCGAGAGCGAAGGTATTGGTTCACAGAGGGAGAAATGATTAAAAAGGCCGATAAGCTGCCACTGTAGAAATTACTTTGGTATTTTCCCCTTTCCCACACGCTGGATTTTTATCAGGGATTGGATCGGTGAGCAATTTTGCTTAAGCACGAGTGATCAAAGTGCCGATACCTAGCTTGTTGAGGGCTTGAAATCCATCGGCGGCTGCTTGCCCAGGAGCCCGATGCGACCTTATACTGGCCGCATGCCGAATATATTGGTGATTGAAAACGATGTGCCTAGCGTTGAAACCATAACTAAATATTTGACCTCCTTGGGAGCAACTTTGACCTTTTCTAAGGAGGGAGCTGAGGGGCTTGGTCTTGCTCGTGAGTCGCAATTTGACCTAATTCTCTTGAGTGTCGAATTGCCCAAAGTAAGTGGCTACTCTGTTTGCAATAAGCTAAAAAAAGAACCGCGTTTGGCCGGAATTCCCCTTATTCTGATGTCTAGTGAGGCAACGATTGAAACATTTGCCCAACATAGGACATTGAAAACTCACGCCGAAGGCTATTTACATAAGCCCTTGGCGCCCGATGCGCTTTTGATGGCCGTCAAAGCAAACCTCCCAGAGTTAAACGATAGTGACGCCGATTTTGCCTCTACGAACCCCGACGGTTTGGAAATGGTATTAGAAGTTCTTGAAGAAGTGGAGACTGTGGCAGAGTTTGTGGAGGGGCGCGGAGCAGGCGTTTCTCTTGGGGAATCGAGTTTTGGGGCTGATGAGGAACTCCTGGATGAGGAGGTTCTGGGGTCTCTTGATGTGTTGGACGCGATGGAAAATGGGGGCGATTGGAATGGGGACCAGGAAGGTTCGCTTGAGGAGAATTCAGAGGGCATCGTGAAGTCAGCATCGATGAGCTCTCCGGGGAATTTTGAGGACACGGCGGCTATGGCGGTTATGGGGGATCGGGCACCCAAGCCTGCTTCAGATAGTCTCGCGGCGACAATGCGACGTGAAGTCAAAGAGTTACGGGATAAGGTCCGGAGATTAGAAGAGGTGTTAGAGGAAAAAGAGCTTGAATTCAGTGAGCGATTACTTCAGGAGAGTACGAGGGCTCGAGAGGCAATTGAGGATCGACAAAAGGCGTCCCACTTAGAACACCAACTCGAAAAAGCTAAGGCAGCTCTGCTTGAATCCGAAGCAGGTTTAGAAGGAAAGACCAATGAAATTAGCGCCTTAAGAGAAAGCATGCTTGAGGGGCAATCACGGGAAGAACGCTTGTCAGCGACGATAAGCCATCTTGAGCAAGAGCTAAATCAAGTTCAGAGCGCTAAACAAGATGGGGATGCTCGAATTGTTGAATTGAAAAGAGAGCTTGAAGAGCTCAATGGCCATTTAGTTGATGGAGATACCAAGCGTCGCCAGGCCCAAGAAATTATTTCCTCGACGGTTGAAATGCTTGATGGGATTCGTCAGCAATCTTATCCCGCGGATTAATTGGAGAAATAACATTTTGGGTATACAAAGCAGGTGGGTGTGAGCTTGGGGCGATGAATTGTTCAATAAATTTATCAATTATGGGAATTTATGAATAATTCAACATTCTATTGCTTCTACAATGACAACATTTTGAAAAACGAAGAGTTAAATCAATTGCTTCGATAATTTTGATCATTTGCGGAGACTTTTGTGGATTGCTTACATGAGTAGTTCATGGTATTCTTCGAAAAAATTTTAGAGATCTGAAACCACATACCAAATCAAAGGATGCCGCATGCAGTATAGCTTTAAAGTTGGTGACAAAGCAGTTTATCCAGCTCACGGAGTCGGTGAAGTAACTGCGATTGAAAACCGCTCTATTGGGGGAATGGAACAGACTTTTTACATTCTTCGCATTCTAGAAAATGGGATGAAAATCATGGTGCCGACGAACAACGTGCGCCAAGTAGGTTTACGAGAAGTTATCAGCAAGAGCAAAGTTGAAAAGGTCTTTAAGATTCTTAAAGAGAAATCTCTCAGCGTCGATACGACCACTTGGAATCGTCGCTACCGCGAGTACATGGAGAAGATCAAAACCGGCTCTGTTTTTGAAGTGGCTGAGGTACTTCGTGATTTGTACATATTGAAAATCGACAAGGATCTGTCGTTTTGTGAACTCAAGTTGTTAGATACAGCTCGTGGGCTCTTGATTCGAGAATTGGCGGTGGCCAAAGGCACGAATGAAGACGACATTGAAAAAGAGTTCATGAAGATTTTTCAGAAGTACCACTAGCCCACATTTTTCAAAGCTTCAGGACCGTGAAGTCTTTGATATAGATTTTTCGAGAGCTCCATCGACGGATGTCCGGCGATGGAGTTTTTTTTGGTGTCTTCTTCGGTTTGTCGTCGCCCCGCTCGTCTCTTTTGTGGTATTGCCCGCTGCATCGCTCACTCTAGATTATTGAGGTATTCCATGCTCGAAAAAGGGCTCGACGAGCAACTTGAACTGTGGAAACGTCGTCAAAGGCGCTATTTGATTCAAGTTCTTGTCTCGGTACTTTTTTTGTTTGTTGTGATTTGGTTTTTTTGGGGCTATCGCGATGTCCTAGAGTACTCTTTCTCATCCCAAACTGAGCCACTTGTGATTGGGAATGTCATCAATGGCCAGCCCTCAGATTTGAAACCTAACTCCTATGTGTCTTTGCAAGGCATTACCGAGCATCGTGGTCTTACTCAGAAAATGGTTCGGGGACTGTCAGTCAACCGTGAAGAGCTTTGGTATTTTCGCTTATTGGGATCGAACGGGGTCTTCATCGAAGTTCCTGCTGATAGCTCCCGTTATGGGTTGGCGACGTTGGTCAATGTTCGCGGTAGAGTCGTCGATCCGCTAGAATCTCCCAAATATAAGCCATTGATGGCTCTTTACAGAGACCTATTTTTTCCTGAGGAGCGAAGGGCGGTTCGAATAATTCAGGTGGGCGTTGTGCCGGGTGAAGGTCAACTGCCGTTCATTTTGGTCGCGCTTTTTCTCTGTGGTCTGACTGTGGCAAATATCATCTCCATTATTCGTTTGGTCCGAGAAAGAAGAATGGGGCCGAGCGAGAAATTAGTTCGAGGATGAAGGCGTTAGATGAACTCGGCAGGACCCTAGCGAAGATAGATGGTCGGGGGTACAAGGCCTACAAGGAAATTACTGGTAGCTATCAAGGTGATGGATTTGTTTTTCACGTTGAGCATGTTCAGGGAGACCCTTTTGCTGAACCAAGTCGCCTGCGCATTTTGATTTCTGCTAAGCGAGCGGGTTTTCCGGATTGGGTTTTTGCGTCTCAAATTCGACGGATTGCTGCTGCGGACTTCATCAATCGGGACTTGGCGAACACTATTCGGAAATTCAGTGAACGATGCGGTAGCGGCAAGAGTGGGGTTATTGAGGTTCTTAGGCCAGGACAGGAGGTCTTAGAGCGCACTAGTTTGATGTTCAGTACTTCTGGCGAGTTGGAAGCTAGAATTCGAATTGGACTCCCCGCGCGGGGTAGAACTGTTTTGGGACGGGCGGCCAAGAACCTTCTTCTAGGAAATGTTGTTGAGTTATTAGAGAGGTCTCTTGTCTACGAAGCTTTGGATGCAAATAGCCTCCAAATGCATCTTAACGTAGTAGAGGATGCAGAGGCGTTGCGGTCGCAATTGAAATCGCGCGGATTGGTTTCTTTTATCGCTGATGGCTCTTTTTTGCCGAGGAGATCGGGTGTTGATGAACGCCCTTGTAGAGGTTCGGCTATTGTACCCTTCAAGTCTCCCAAGGAGCTGTGTGTCACTTTGGATACCCCCAATGCGGGCTCTATAACTGGTATGGGCATACCCGAGGGCGTTACGTTGATTGTTGGGGGTGGCTATCACGGCAAGTCTACTTTGCTTCGAGCAATCGAGTTGGGTGTGTATAACCATATTCCGGGTGATGGAAGAGAGCGGGTGGTAACGCAAGATCTTGCTGTAAAGGTTCGCTCTGAAGATGGTCGGTCTATTGCAGGGACTGACATCTCGAATTTTATAGGCCGGCTTCCTGGAGGGCAGGATACTAGTTTCTTTCATTCGGAAAATGCTAGTGGTTCGACTTCGCAAGCGGCTGGGATTGTCGAAGCACTGGAGGTGGGTGCTCGTTGCTTGCTTCTCGATGAAGATACTTGCGCAACGAATTTTATGATCCGCGACGCGCGGATGCAGCGTCTTGTCGCTTCCGAGGATGAGCCGATTATACCCTTTATCGATCGAGTTAACTATCTCTACTCTGAATTGGGTGTCTCGACTATTGCAGTTGTCGGGGGAGCTGGCGATTATTTTGATGTTGCAGATTGCGTAATAGGAATGTTGAATTACCTTCCTTACGAAAAAACTGCACAAGCAAAATCCATTACAGAGATGTTGCCCAGTAAGCGGGATAAAGTTTCACGCCCTTGGGTGGATTTCTTGAAGCGAAAACCAATATTGAGGTCCATGGATTCGAAGCATCCAAGAAAAGAGGGGAAGGTAAGGGTTCGTGGGACGGGAGATTTGCAATTTGGTGATCAAGAATTGCGTCTTTCTGCAATTGAGCAACTTGTCGAAGAAGCTCAAGTTCGCGCTATTGCTCATAGTATCCTTTGGGCCAAGTTTGCTTGTGAAGAATCGCCGGAGTCGATGATGGGGTTCTACGAACGGATTATGAATAAGCTCCAAAGCGACGGACTTTCCTCAATCTTGAGAAGACCCACGGGAGATTGCGCTCAATTCCGAATCGCTGAATTGGCGGCGGTACTAAGTCGATTGAGAAGCTTGGAAACTACGTTAGTAGAACAATAGGTGACAACGGTATGCGGCAGACGAGAGAGCAAAAGAGTAGGCGACGTTCTTCTAGGTTACCCACCGACGATTTCGATTTGGGATCTCTAAATCCAGCTCAGTGCAGCGCAGTGTTACACGATGAGGGACCGTTATTGGTTTTGGCTGGGGCGGGAAGCGGAAAGACGCGAGTGATTATTTATCGAATCGTTCGCATGATTAGGGACGGAGTAGATCCTAGTCGAATATTGGGTGTGACCTTTACGAATAAAGCCGCTAAAGAAATGCGAGAGCGGCTAACTACCTTAGGAGGACGCGATGCGGGTGCGGTAACTTTGTCGACGTTTCACTCTTTGGGGCTCCGAATTCTCAAAGAGGAATATGAGTATGTGGGGCTAAAAAAGGGGTTTTGCATCTACGATACTTCCGACCAAATTGGATTGATTCGTGAGTTGATGCGCAAAGTGAAGGTGGCAGATCGTCGCTTAGATGCAATGAAGGTATTGGAGACGATTCTTAAGACAAAGAAGTCTCGTCTACGGGAGGTAGCGCTAGATTTTTGTGATGACTACGAATACGCAGCTTATGAGCTTTACCCGCGCTATATTGAGGAGATGAGGGCGTTTAATGCTATTGATTTTGATGACCTACTCATCAAAGCAATGGACGCATTGCAGTTTGCTGAAGTTCGAGAGCGGTGGTCCCGGCGCTACGATTATTTACTCATTGATGAGTATCAAGACACCAGCCCAGAGCAACTCGCGTTGATTCAAGTGTTAGCTGGTGAGCGGAAAAATGTTTGTGTTGTCGGTGATGATGACCAGTCCATTTACGGTTGGCGTGGCGCTCTTGTGGACAATATTCTCTCTTTTGGAAAACAGTTTACGGGAGCTATCGAAGTTGTCTTGGACCAAAATTATCGCTCAACGAGTAATATCCTAGATGCTGCAAATTCAGTGATTCAAAACAACGTCAAAAGGAAGAGCAAGAAATTGTGGTCGGCAGGTGGGGCTGGGGAACCCCTGGATATCGTTACTTGTACCGATGCAGAAGATGAAGCGAATTTTGTGGTGGAGCAAATCTCGAAACTTGCATACGATGGTGAGTCATTTGAGAGTGTGGCTGTATTGTATCGCTCGAATACTCAGAGTCGACTTTTCGAGGAAACCTTGGCGCTTGAGCGTATTCCTTTTCGAGTTGTGGGGGGACAAGCATTTTTTGACCGTAAAGAAGTGCGGGATTGCATGGCCTATCTTTCGGTATTGCACAATCCCAAGGACGAAATTTCACTGCGCCGGATTATTAATGTACCGGGAAGAGGAATCGGTGCGGCAAGCTTGGAGAAATTAAGCGACTACGCCCAGGCCAATAAGGTTGGGCTTTTTGAGACCCTTTCCATCAAGGAGGCAGTTGAAGAGATCTCCCCATCTGCCAAGAAGGGGATTGAGATTTTCTTGGATGTGATGAATCCTGCCATGCGTCAGGCCAAGAATCTAAGTGCTGGTCAACTTGGAGACTTTGCTAGAGGGTTATTTGATGAGTTGAGATTGCGGGATGCGGTGGTAGCGGCTGATGATGCACCGAAGGTTTCAGCTAAGAGACTTGAGAATTTGGATGAGGTACTCAACAGTTTAACGCGATTTGGTGACTTTAATCCCAAAGCGGACGATGCATTGGGAGATTTCTTGCATGCGTCTTCGTTGGTTCGTTCGCCGGAGAGTGAAGAGGAAAGCACCGGCCAAGTTACTTTGATGACCCTCCATAGTGCTAAAGGTCTTGAGTTTCCCTATGTCTTTATGGTTGGAGTTGAAGAGGATCTGCTTCCTCATCGCAAGAGTATGGAACTAGGCGGTGAATTGTCTGAGGAACGACGACTTATGTATGTCGGTATTACGCGAGCGAAACAGCGCCTTTGGTTGACGTGGTGTAAGCGCCGGTTAATGCGAGGAAAATGGGCGGAGCGAGGCTCATCTCGTTTTTTGGAAGAAATTCCCGATAATGCGAGTAGCCGCAGATGGGCGCGGGATTCTCCTCCGGCAAATGAGGATTCTGACCAGCTTGCCGCTGATTTCTTTGCCAGGATGAAGCAGGAATTGGGCATCGACGCTGATTCTTAAGGGAAAAAAACCATTTTCTAGAGAAACTTGACAATCTAGCTTACTATAGGGGGCATGATTAGCGGAATCTCGATAGCTCCTGTGTTGATTGGCGTGGCGGTTCTCCTCTTTTTGTACATGGGGTTGGCAAGTAGGCGAAAGGAAAAGACGCGTCAGCGGATGCATGTTGTTGCTCCTAGGCTAGCTAAGAAGCCGAACTGGATTTCATGTTCTCGTGGCCCGCTAGCGGGGCGAGCTTATTTTTTGGGGCAAAAGACGGTCACGATCGGCCGAGCGCCTAGCAACTTTATTCAGATTATAGACGAGGCTGTTTCGCGCGTGCATTGTCAATTGAGCCCTCAAGAGCGCGGTCTAAAGTTGGTGGATATGAATAGCCGTAACGGAGTTTCGGTTAACGGCCGGATAATGCGCGAAGCTATCTTGCTAAATCGAGATGAATTCCACATTGGAGAATCAAGTTTCGTGTATTATGAATTTGCCAGTTTTGAGACGGATGCTGGCTTGTTGGGAAAGCAGGCCGGGAAAACCTCGCAGGACACCACGCGAACGGCTAGTGCGGATGAGTTGGCGAAAGTT
>CAXGXL010000131.1:0-7812 GCA_964013555.1 uncultured bacterium | reverse complement strand
GGGGCCTGTGGTTGGTCTTCATCGATAGCTCTATCCGTTGAGACATTGGGCGTTTAATTGACACTTTTGTGAGAGTTTACGCCTGAGATCCATTCGATTTAGAATCTGCTTGGGATGATTCCTTGCACATCCCGCTGAGCTCCCTATTCTCTATATACAGACGTAATAGGCGACGGAGTTCTCAGGAAAATGAAAGCAGATAAATTTACAGAAAAGACGACCGAAGCATTGGGAGCTGCTCAACAATTAGCAGGTTCCAGAAATCATCAGGCGGTTGGTTTAGCTCACCTTGTTCTTACTCTAGTGCAGCAGCAAGGGGGCGTTGTTGGCTTGTTGCTTGAAAAGGTAGGTGTCGAGTCTCCCGTTATTCTTGTTGAGTTGGAGAAGGTTCTGAGCAAGGTACCCAAAGTTTCCGGGGGCCAGCCCTATATGTCTTCTGAACTTGAGGCGGCGTTCCAGGCGGCACAAGCCCATGCAGATCTATTGGGTGATAAGTATTTGTCAACCGAACATTTGTTTTTAGCTGCTTCAGACAGTCCTTGCGATGTCGGCAGTCTGGTGAGGCGCTTGGGTATTGACCGCAACTCTATTTTGACCGCCCTCGAGAGCATTCGCGGTCCTCACAGTGTGAGCGATGCGACTCCTGAAAATCGATATCAAGCACTGATTCAATATGGCCAGGATCTTACAGAATTGGCTCGACAAGGAAAGACAGATCCTGTTGTGGGTCGGGAGCAAGAAATTCGTCGAGTATTGCAGGTCTTAGCTCGACGAACCAAGAATAACCCGGTTCTCATTGGTGAGCCTGGCGTTGGTAAAACTGCAATTGTAGAGGGGTTGGCAAGGCGCATCGTGGATGGTGATGTTCCATTAAGTATGCGCAACAAAAGATTGATTTCGTTAGACCTAGGGGCTCTGATTGCAGGGGCCAAATACCGTGGAGAATTTGAAGATAGGCTCAAGGCAGTATTGAAAGAAGCGACTCAAAGCCAAGGGGAAGTGGTTCTCTTTATTGATGAGCTTCATACACTGGTTGGGGCAGGTGGTGCTGAAGGTTCAATGGATGCATCGAATATGTTAAAACCAGCTTTGGCGCGCGGGGAGCTTCATTGCATTGGGGCCACTACTTTGGATGAGTATCGCAAGCATATAGAAAAGGATTCGGCTCTAGAACGTCGTTTTGCTCCGATCGTTGTTGAGGCCCCAAGCGTGGAGGATACCGTTTCTATTTTGCGAGGTTTAAAAGAGCGATATGAGATTCATCACGGCGTGCGTATTCAAGATGGTGCTCTAGTTGCTGCCGCTACTCTATCTAATCGGTATATTACCGAGCGGTTCTTGCCAGACAAAGCGATTGATTTAATTGATGAGGCGGCGAGTCATTTGCGACTGCAGATAGACTCTCTGCCGACCGAACTCGATGAGCTAAGTCGCCGTATCACTCAGTTGGAAATTGAGCGCCAGGCATTGCTCAAGGAAAAAGACGAGCTCTCCAAGTCACGACTCGAGAAAATTGAACTTGAGTTGGGGCAATTGCGTGAAGAAGAAAGCAGCTTGCGATTTCGTTGGGAGCAAGAAGTCCGCCGAATTCGGGATGGCCAAGAGGCAAAAGAGCAATTAGAGAGATTGCGCAACGAGCAGTTAGATGCAGAGCGAGGGGGCGATTTGAACCTCGCGGCCGAATTGAAGTTTGGCAGGATTCCCGAGTTGACTAAGAGAATCGAGTTGATGAATTCCGAGCCAGGGCCCTCAGACCGCTTGCTCAACGAAGAAGTGAGCGCCAATGAAGTTGCCACCATTGTGTCCAGATGGACGGGGATACCCGTATCAAGAATGATGGAAAGTGAAGTGCAGAAAATCGTGCTCATGGAAGAGAATCTAGCTCAGCGAGTGGTTGGTCAAGAAGAAGCTCTGCGTGCGGTGGGGGATGCCGTTCGTCGTGCTCGCGCGGGCCTTGCTGATCCCAATAGACCGGTTGGCAGTTTTTTATTTATGGGCCCAACGGGTGTAGGAAAAACAGAAACTGCGCGGGCATTAGCACAATTCTTGTTTGATGATGAGCATGCGATGGTACGTATTGACATGAGTGAGTACATGGAAAAGCACTCGGTGTCCCGGTTGATTGGGGCGCCACCGGGATATGTCGGTTACGAAGAGGGAGGACAATTAACGGAACCCGTTCGTCGTCGTCCTTATACGGTGGTTCTTTTGGATGAAATAGAAAAGGCTCATAACGATGTTTTCAATCTTCTTTTGCAAGTACTGGAGGACGGTCGTTTGACTGATAGCCAAGGCCGCACTGTAGATTTTCGAAATGCAGTGGTTATTATGACATCCAATGTAGGTTCGGACGCCATTCAGCAATTTGCTGGTCAAGATTCTGAGAAAATGCGGACTTTGGCAACGAGTGCTCTAAGAGAAGTTTTTCGTCCTGAGTTCATTAATCGCGTTGATGATATTGTGATCTTTAAAACTCTTCAAAAAACTGAAATCGGGGCGATTCTTGAATTGCAGTTGACCCAGTTGAGGCAAAGGCTAGGCGAGCGGGAGATAAAATTGGAATTGAGGCCTGAAGTAAAAGAGCTTTTGTGCAATGAAGGCTTTGACCCGATGTACGGAGCGCGACCGTTGAAACGCACTTTGCAAAAACGGATTCAAAATCCACTTGCCTCGGTTATCTTACAGGGAGCATTTGGTGCTGGGGATGTTGTCGTGGCTGCTCTAGAAGGAGGGGATATCCGATTCATGCGCGAGACACCCGAGGGTTTAGAAGAGCTACAAAGTACGCTCCATTAGAACGAGAGAAAATGGGGGATGTTTTTTTCCTGTCATCGTTTGGGTGGTTGTCAACATTCATTCTACATGCGATTGTTCCTTACTTCGAGAGCAACGACGCCGCTTTAAGTTGAGTTGCGCAGAGCTGTTTTCGGATAGAGAAAAGGCAACCAGATTTGAGTTTGCTTTTGGTGAGGAACATTTAGAAGAAATATGGTGGGGAAGACGCATGCGCTTTCCAAGCAAGTTAAGTGAGCGATGGTATCAAGCTTCACTTAGAGGTGGGCTTTGGTTTTCATGGCGGTCTCTGTGTCTGACGGCTCTGATGGCTCTGATGGCTCTTGTCAATGTGGCGTGTGGCGATGAACTTGAGTTCAGTCAATTGCCGGCGGCACGTTCTTCTATTCTCAATGGTACTCTTGCTCAAGCCAGTGATTTTCCTGCGGTCGGAGCGATTTTGATTTCGGCTTCTCTGGAAATAGGAGAGCGCAAGACCATTGCATCCGGTAGTTTTTGCACGGGAACGTTGATTGAGCCTGACGTCGTTCTTACTGCGGCCCATTGTATTGATGAAGAGGTTTTTTCCCGGTTGATTCGGCGTCAGTTCGGTGATGAGGCTATTGTAGTCGAGCTTAACTTCTATTTCTCTTTAACATTGGACGTGAGTAACTATCGAGGATTGGGAGTCGAGTTAGAGTTGCCGCCAAGGACTTACGTTGCAGCCCACTTAGTATCTCATGAAGGTTTCTCGTTGTCGGCTTTTGAAAATACGGCACTTGGTTTGGGTGAAAATAACGATATTGGTTTGATCTATCTTGGAGAGGTTGTCGAAGATGTCGAGCCGTCGATCTTAATGCGTCCCGAGGACTCTGACCTCCTTGTGGTTGGGACCAGCGTTTCTATTGCGGGCTACGGGCAGAGTGAGTACGAGCTTGAAGATAGCCTCGGTGTAAAATATTGGGCAGCTACGGAAATCAACGAAGTTGGTTATACTGAAATGCAGATCGGGAGGCGATCTCCTCTGCCGCAAAAGTGTCGTGGTGACAGTGGTGGCCCAACTTCAATGTATTTTGAAGATGGTTTGTATCCGGCGTGGCGAGTGGTTGGTATTACGAGTCATGCGTATAGTCGAGATGATTGTAGCGTTGGTGGGGTCGATACTCGGGTCGATCGGTATTGGGACTGGCTAGCGAGCACCATGATTGCAGGTTGCTTTAATGGACTGAGAATAGGTTGCCCGAAGGGAGGGAGAGTCTCAGTGCCCGCTGATATACCGATGGATCGATGGGATGGCTATGGTGATATTTTGGCGAGGGGGCCTGAGCCTATGGATGGGGCTCGGAGAAGGTCATTAGAATCGACGGGGCCAGGAAAAGGATGTGCGGTCTTAGGAAGCAGTGTGGTTTGGCCTTGGATTGTCCTGTCGCTTTTTCTTAAGCGTCGAAGGGTATGCTGATTAGAGCCTTTAACCAAACGTATTGGGACAAGGGCCGTTAGCAAGGGGAATTCTACCTTTTCAATGGGGTTCTTAGGCTCGATGTTGAGAAAATTGTTCCATTTTTCGCCCTTCTTTTGTTCTCTACTTGATTTCTGCTCGGATTCACTTTGTAACATTACTTATGACCGACATTAAAAAACATTTGTGGGGGGGAGGCGAAAGCAAATTGCATCCTTCTTTAGCTGCAATTTCTGATTCCCTAGGACAAGATGGTCCGTTGGCACATGCAGATCTTCAGGGCTCTATCGCCTATGCGAAAGCCCTAGGAAGATGTGGAGTACTAAAAGAAGCCCAGGCGGAAACACTGGCGAACGGGCTTAGTACCCTTCTAGACGAATTTGAACGAGGCAGCTGGGTCCCGCAAGAAGCGGAGGACATACACACTTCGATCGAAGAGGAGATTACAGAACGCCTCGGTGACCTTGGAGCACGGCTTCATACGGGAAGAAGTAGGAACGATCAGGTTGCTACGGCCTTCCGGTTAGCGATCATGAAGGAAATCGATGGATTGATTGCTGAGGTTCGAGATTTGCAAAAGGCGCTTTTGGATCAGGCAGAAAATGAAGTTGACACGTTGGTGCCGTCTTATACTCATTTACAACGGGCACAACCGATTCGGCTAGCACACTGGCTGATGGCGTATTTCTGGCCGTTGGAGCGCGATATTGAACGACTTAGAGAAATACGAGCTCGTGTATCGACATTACCTTTGGGCAGTGGAGCGGTCAGCGGTCACCCTTTTGGCATTGATAGAGAGTTCTTAGCGAAGGAGTTGGGGTTCGATAGAATCTCTGAAAATAGCATTGATGCTGTAGGCGATCGAGATTTTGCAATTGAATTCGCGTATGGAGCGAGCATGGTGGCGCTGCATTTGTCTCGTCTTTCCGAAGAACTTATTATTTGGTCCAGTACCGAATTTGGCTTTATTCAGTGGCGCGATGATCTGGCCAGCGGGTCCAGTTTGATGCCAAATAAGAAGAATCCCGATCTTGCCGAGTTGGTGCGAGGTCGCAGTGCGCAGGCCGTGGGGGATTTGGTTTCATTACTTCTGCTCATTAAGGGATTGCCTTCAAGTTATCAGCGAGACCTACAAGAAGACAAACCCCCTCTTTGGCGCATTGCCGGCACAACGCGGGCGAGTGTGCGGGCTATGATGGTGGGTGTTGAGGGAATTCGATTCAACAAAAGCAAGATGGAGGCAGCTATTACGGACGATACTCTTGCCACTGAAATGGCGGATGTGTTGGTGACAAGAGGACTTGCGTTTAGAAAGGCTTATAGAATTGTTTCCAATTTGGCTAGAGAAGCTCGTGAACGCGATTGTAGCTTAAAAGATGCGGCTTGCGCACTAAGTGAGGATGCGATTGCTCCCCTTACGGTTGAGGAAGTGAGCGAGTTAACTCCGCAAGGGGCAATTGAACGGCGAACGGCCTTGGGTGGGACAGCTAAGAGTGCCATTGAAATTCAGTTTTCGAAGGCAAGAGCCCTGCTTGCATGAGTGAGCGTTTGGCAGTATTTCGAGTTTTCGTGAGTTAGAGAACACGAATGTAAGGATAGGGTTATGGCAAGCAACGAAACATTTGATATTACAACAGGATGTGATCTTCAGGAAGTTGATAATGCGGTGAATCAAACCGTCAAAGAACTAAGTCAACGTTACGATTTTAAGAAGGTAAAATACGAGATTAAGTTTGACCGGGGCGCTGGTACGATTGGTCTTTTTGCTGAAGATGAATATAAGTTGGATGCTATTTGGGATGTACTTCAAACGAAGATGGTTCGCCGCAAAGTTCCTGTGAAAAACTTGCATAGGGATGACCTTCAACCTGCTGGTGCGGGGGCTGTAAAGCAGAACGTGAGTTTAGCCCAATCTATCGATACAGACACGGCGAAAAAAATAGTGAAATACATTAAAGAGAAAAAGTTGAAGAAAGTTCAAGCAAGCATTCAAAAGGACCAAGTTCGTGTGCAGTCTCCTTCAAGGGATGCCTTACAGGAAATTATGGGGATGCTGCGTGCTGAGGACTTTGGACTTGAATTACAATTTGGCAATTTTCGGTCCAAGTAGGTGTCATTGAGATCCATTCTTCATATTGATATGGATGCGTTTTTCGCTTCGGTTGAGGAATTGGACAATCCTTCTTTGAAGGGGGCCCCGCTGGTTGTTGGCGGCCCATCCCAAAGAGGAGTTGTATGCGCCGCCAACTATATCGCAAGAAAATCCGGAGTTCATTCAGCAATGCCCATTGCGCATGCCATGAGGCGATGCCCGCAAGCCGTTATTGTTCGTCCCCGCCATGAGCGTTATTCCGAAGTAAGCAAGAATGTCTTCGATATTTTTCGACGCTATACTCCATTGGTAGAAGGATTATCTTTGGACGAAGCTTTCTTAGACGTGACAGGTAGCCGGGGGCTCTTCGGTGAAGGAGAAGAGATTGCGCGGCTGATTAAGTCTGAGATCGAACGCGAAATTGGTCTTGTGGCTTCTGCCGGGGTGGCTTCAAACAAGTTTATCGCAAAGATTGCTAGTGACCTGGATAAGCCAAATGGCTTAGTGGTTGTAAAGGACGAGGATTCTCAAGCGTTCTTGTCGACACTTCCTATTGAGCGAATGTGGGGCTTGGGGCCGGTTGCTTCGAAAAAGCTGCGAAGTTTTGGTCTAGAAACGATTGGCTCTGTGGCCAAAGAAAATCCTGAACGGTTGGAGCTTCTTTTGGGGAAGTGGGGGCGTCGGGTTTACGAATTGGCGCAGGGCCGCGATCCAAGAGATGTAGAGCCTTGTGGAGAGCCGAAGTCTATTGGGGCAGAGCAGACCTTTGAAAGGGATACACGCTCGAGAACACTCATTGAGAAGCATCTTTTGGGTCAAGTTGTTCGTGTGGCCCGGAGGCTAAATCAGTTGGGGGTTGTCGGGTATGTTGTTGCTTTGCGAATCAAGGATTCTGGGTTTCAGAGGCGTTCGGCGCAAATGACGTTGAATTCACCTGTGTTCGACACAGACTCCTTGTGGAGGATAGCAAGGCATTTGTTGGACAAACTCTTGGTGGACCAGCCCTTATTAAGGTTGGTTGGCATTTCGGTTTCCAGCCTCAGTGCTGGAGAAGTGCAGCCCTCTTTGTTTGAGGATCCTAATAAGAACAAGCGGGAGAAGATTCAGGTATTGTCGGACGATATTGTCAATCGCTTTGGTAAGGCAGGACTTACCCGGGGAACCTTGCTTCGCGCCGATGAGTAAGGTTTTTAGCTAAGGATTGGTAAGAGCATTGCCATAGATCCACCGGAGAGCGTCGTAAATTGTGTCGTGGGTTGAGTCGGTAGATTATTCTATCGAGCCACCAACCTTTAATTTCTTTGGGGGCTTTGCATTGCAAGCCTTCTGCCATGAGAATGATTCCTACTTTTGACCGCTCTTGGGTAAAGCTAATGATTGCCGTTTTGTTGGGAGTTAAAGTACCTATGTTTTCAAGGACGTTCTTGAGCCAAATGGCATCGAATTTTCGGTTTCTATGAATTTCAATTTCGGGTCGATTGAGAAAATA
>CAXGXL010000130.1:0-7821 GCA_964013555.1 uncultured bacterium | reverse complement strand
TGCCGCAATTGTCCGCTAGCGCGGGACCACCCCAAACACCGGCACAATCTTGAGTGCAGTCATTGCTGGTATCATCATCACAAGCACCACACTCATCAGAAAGAGCATCACCACCCCAAACTCCAGCACAATCTTGGCCGCAATCATTGGAAGAGTCGGCGTCGCAGGTGCCGCAATTGTCCGCTAGCGCGGGACCACCCCAAACACCGGCACAATCTTGAGTGCAGTCATTGCTGGTATCATCATCACAAGCACCACACCGATCGATGCTTGCAGTACCGTTGGAAACTCCAGCGCAATCTACAACTCCCGTATCGATAGTTGGGCTTTCGCTTCCGCAGCCACCTTTGGCCCCTGGGAAAACAAAGATAGAACTTGATAAAATAATTAACATTCTCACGGTTATTACGTGCATTGGTAACCTCATTAGAAAGAGTATTTTCCACACCGTGCGTTTGTCTGAGAATTGAATCTTGGCAGCGACAATGTAGACAATGAATACATTATCGTAACATTCCAGTTTTGGTTACGTTATTTTATAGAAAAAGAGCGATCGCCCTTTTACTCAATTTTTCTCACTACTTATCCCCCCCTATTGCACGACCAAGCCCCAACTAGCCAGCTCTACCCCCCTGAATTGAGACCCAAGCCCGCCATAAGGAAATACAAGGCGACCAATAGGCCACCAGCGACGCGTGAGAGGCGGCGGCGCAAGCCCAACCGGGGAATTCTTCGAAGAGCCTCGCGACTGGTTCCTAGGTGCAAGAATCCTATCCTTACAAAGACCGCATTCTAGTGAGGCTCTGGACTGCTATTAAAAAGGGCCTTCACTTTGGCAAGCTCAAAAGCCGATGCACCTTGCCCCTCAAATACCGTCGCAAAAAGATCGGTGATAACCTCGAAATTCCAACCAGATCTCCCCCCGATGTGAATCGAGTGCTGCCCCATTAACCAAAGACGAAAGAAAGTGCTCATTTTGAAGCTCGCATTCACACAACCAGAGAAGGCTATCCCTCTACCAAGGCCTTTATCCAGTTCTAAGTTTGCTTGGCCCTCCCCACCCCACACAACCAATTATTGAGTTTAGTCTAGGCTAGAAGATCATTCTCCAGCCCTCTTTCATGTTTGGTTTTCACTAGTTCTACCATAGAATCTTAAAGAGGAGAGTAATGCATTTACCCTAAAGACTCAGTTAGAATCGTCACCATGAACAAAACGCGAATTCGCCTTAGGAAGGCATCAAAACCGAAGACGATTTCCATTTTCACTCTTATTGGAATGCTCAGCTTCTGCGTCGCCCCTTCAAAAGTACAAGCAACAAGTCGCCCGACGTTTACGTGTCCCCAAACCACACATACAACACCTCCTGGCTCCCAAACCCACATCTTGCCTAGTATCTGTTGCGGCGAAAATCGACAGCATATTAGTGTAATTGAACCTCGGTTTCCGGTCGAAAGAGTTGATCGAACGTGGCTGGAGAAGATTAAGTCGGCAATTCGCGGTACCTACGGACGGCAAGGTCGCAAGGTCTTTTCACAGTTAAAAAGAAAATTACTCCAGCATTTGTGGCTTCAAATACCGCTCGCTACGAAGGTAGACTTGCATTTGACTCATGCGGACAAATCCAATCCGGCTTTCTGCATGGATGTCAATGATCCCTATTTTTTTAGTATTGAGGAGCGAGGCGTTGCGGAATCTATTCCTCAGCTTTTCGTTACCGTATGTAGCATACAACAAAACAGATTTAATGCCCTATGGCCGTATACAACTAATGAACTAATTGAATCCTATATCAACTCATTACCCGAGGCCGATAAAGCTCGAAACATCGCCAACATCTGCTTAAACTTTAATCGCTACCCGGGTGCTATCGGCTCAAAATCATTTCCCTACATAACCGAAAAACCATTGCCATTTTCCGACGTGTTAGCTCGAAGCCAGCTCACGGGACCGCACCCCACTCAAGACACCTTCGTCGCCCTCTACGATTATACGGGGCCCGGTTACGGCTCTTTCAATAACCCACTCCGAGAGCTGCGGCGCCATGATACATTGGGCCGTACCCAGCCGAGTCGAAGAGGCCGCCCAACACCCCTGCAGGAATACGAATGGATGCTCCTAACGGATGACGAAGAGCTAAACGGCAAGTTAGATAAGTCCGGAAAATACATGTATGTGAGCCCGATCGGCCTCAAGGCGATTCAGCAAGCAGTACTCACGGTACGCCTTGGGCAACTGCTAGGCCGTGGCAATGGTTCCATCAAACGCCTCTACGAGCTGCTCACATCGGATCTCTTAATGCCCTATTTCGGAGTTGCCTACCGACAAGAAGATACGAAGCCCTGTAAGATCGAAAACCAAATCATTGTAGACTATGGGTTTCACTCTACAACTCGCATGCCTCGTTCCGGGCAAGCAGGAGACAGAATTCTGGTCAGCCATGGCGGTGGCAAATTTGTGGATTCTTACTCACAAAATGCATTTGAAGAAAAAGAGATTCTCTTTCCTGCAGCGACCTTTTTTCGATGTCGTAAGTCTACGGGTGGCCTTTTTTTCAAGGAAGAATATCGTTAATTTTTCAAACGTTGATTTGAAAATAACTCCCGCAAGCCAACAACAGCGTAGAGAGAACTCCACTCAAAAATTATTGCCGTTCATCGCATTAACCGGCACGCCCCCTTTACATAAGTCAAAGGTTCTCCGCCCGTTGCTGCTTTCCTAAGCCCAGCGACATCACCAGCATCGAAAGAGGAAAAAACTCACGTTGAAAATGAGGGTCATGGAATTGTCCCAGCACTGCAAAAGCCACAAGAGCTGCTGCGGCTTGCAAACTGAAAACCGTCTGTTTCTGAGTACATAAACCGCCGACCAGAACGCACATCAAAATCACAAAAGCCACAAGAGCTAACGGCGCCTCTGCTGCCATGCTCAGAAAAACATTATGACACCAAGTTTTTTCAAAGTTCTCCATTCCCAGAGTTTTTGGGTAGTTCATCGTTGAGTACGTTGTGTAATTTCCGTAGCCTAGCCCTCGCGGAAAACTATCAACGGCAACAGACCGGCATTGCTTCCATATCTTGTCACGGCCCGCCAAATGACCTGCGTGATCTTGTAATTGAGGAAAAATAACAAGAGCACTGCCCGCGATACTCACCATTGCTAAGAGAGAAAACATGAAGGTTCGAAACCGCGCAACCATCACTTTGGCCAAGAAAATCGTTGCCACACCCACCGCCAATGCTAACCATACCGCACGGGCTCCACTCATGTAGAGTCCTCCCAGCCCAAAGACAAGAGCGACCACCTCCCACGCACGGGGCAACCTCTTTTCAAAAACCGAAAGACTTACTGGCCAAAGAAGAACCAGGGAAGTAGTATGAGAAAAGGAAGCAATATTATCAATCAAGCCCGACGCTAGCCGTTGCTTAACGAAAAGGTCGCTTAAAACAACGTTCGCCCAGCCCAAGGAATTGTCTTTTTCACCATCGGTAAGTAAATCCAACCACCCCGAAAGATCGGCAAAAACTTGAATCAGTCCATAAAGCCCCGAAACGCAAGTCAGCCCCAAAAGCAAGTCCATAACCCTTTTCCGCTGAGCATAGTCGAGCAAAGGAGGAATAAAGACCAGAAGAAAAGCAAAACGCCATCGAAGCATGTAGGCCCAATTCTCAGTAGGAAGCACACCTATAGCATTGTGCAACAGACAGAGAATTCCAAACGCGGCTAAAGCGAATGCCATCTTGCGATCGACTCGCTCCCAACCACGCTCTCTCAAGAAAGCGACCACTAGAAAACCGAAACTAATTTCAATTAGCGTAACGCCAAAATGGACGCCCAAAGCCATTAAGAGTGTGCTAGCAAAGCCGACTTTTTTTGACACTTGCTTCATTACTTAATTTCTACTGGACTCACAACGCTCTCATTTCACTTAGCGCTTTAAAGACCAAGCTCCCTCAACCGTAGATACCCGGTTTCGTTTTAGTGGGGCCGTAACCCCATAATAAACTCTTCAAGTCAAGTTCGTCACAGTAACGCTAAACGAATAACTGTTTACGCTTTTGCCGCGTCTCTCCCAACGATTCCACCTCCTCAAATATGGCTTAAGTTCTATTCGAACTATAACCACTTCACTGTATCCCGTCAGCACGGAATCCAAAATCCCCCCAAAAAGAAATCGCGAGGTACATCGAAGAAACCGGATTTTTCCGAATTTGCGGCTCAGCCTGACCAAGTTGCCACGCCGATATAGTATTTATCTTTGGCTGTCTATATTCCAAGGTTCTCTTATTTGTTCAGATGAGCGTCAATTTATCTGATCGATGTCTTAGCGCAACCCAATTGAATTTTCATGTACCGCTAAGCAGACCAAGAAACTCTTTACGGACAAAAGTTCTTCGCATCGAAAATAATGACAAGCTAAGTCCACTCAATATCCTACAACTAAGCCAAGGTGCTACAATCCGACGAACTAACTGAATATTAGACAGGCTCTTCCCATCGACCATCGGCATGTCGGGCGAATCGCTTGAAGGAGCAACCATGCGTCGGATCCTCCGTGTCCCAAGGCCAACCACCAAATTGGGTCGCCCGATAATCCCGAATCGCCTCGCTGATTTCGGCATTCGTATTCATCACAAAAGGCCCATAGCGAGCTACAGGCTCGCCAATCGGCCGAGCTTGCATCAAAAGAAGAACGATTGGGCTATTCCCATTAACGATCGAAACCTCCTTTGCTCCGTTCAATTCAACGTGATTTCGTGCCCCAACTCGGCGCCCCGACATTTGCACCTCTCCATCACCAAGGGTGTAGAGAGAACGTACGGTACCTGGTTGGGCTCCCCTTAGTTTCCATTGCGCCTTCGCCTCCAACTCAATAATCCAGATAGCCAAATCACTCTTCGCAGAAGAAGCCCAAGAATGTGGGGGTGGACAAAGCGCTTTCGTCTTTTCATATTCACCAGCAATAAGGGTCACCTCAATCTTGTGCCCCGCGCTGTCCTCCAATGACAATTTGGGCACATCCTTAGCCCAGAACATAGAAAAATGAGGGGGGACTCTCTTATCGACCGCCGGTAAATTCAGCCATATCTGAAAGAAATCCGTGGGATTCCCCCTGCCCGTATTGATAAGCGGAAACATTTCAGCGTGGTTTATTCCATCTCCAGCGGTTAACCACTGAATATCACCGTTCCCGTATCGCGCTCTGGCCCCGAGGGAATCGGCATGGTCAATAACACCAGACCGAACCACAGTAATGGTCTCAAAGCCGCGATGGGGATGCCGCGGGAAACCAGGGACTCGGTGTCCGTGATACATCGACCAACCATTTTTGCCGCTGAAGTCCTGTCCCAAGTTGCGTCCTTCTAAAGAAGTTACGGGGCCCAGTTTGCCATTGCCGGGTGGATACTTGTCCACATGGTGCACACAAAACAGAAATGGATCGAGAGTTGGCCAAGGCCCCATTACAGGCAAAGAACGTATCTCAATAATCGCGTCCGCTGATTCTCTCACCGCTACCTCATTACCTACCATTTCTTCTCTCACGCGAACTTGGTGCAGCCCGACATCAATACACCCGCTGCAACCAATTTAATGGTATCTCGGCGCAAAATTTCTTTCGCCACATCTCTATATTCACACTCTCTAATTTAGCACACCCGCCCTTCTCATACTACGCTGATTCCGTTCTTTGAGCTTGAGGGCTATTCGAAAGAGACTCAACGCTTGTCAAAGAAACTGATCTCATGACAAGTTTCTGAGTAGAGTCGGATAAATACCTCTGTGGCTTTGCATCTATACGCGCCAAAACTAAGATGAGCTCTGGGTTGGAGTTCAGTTCGCTTCCACAAATATCATCGAATTGATGCTAAGAATCCAAGAGACTTAAGCGGGAGTTCCTTCGGCTGAGTAGTATAGCGGCGCAATCGCAACCATTTGCAATCCGAATAGCAGGATTCTCCATAAAGTTTGACTTGGCGATACGTCCAAACCCAAGAACGATAAGGTCGAATTTACTCGATGCGCTTAGAATAGTATCTACAGGATCATCGCTTTGAATAACATCGAACTTAATATTGCCACCGAGTTTGACCTCCGCGAGTCGCTCAATTATTTGCCTTCGACTTCTTAAACTTGACTCGGAATCCGATGGGGAAAGCACCGATAAAAAGGTGACTTCTACCTGGCCGCTCCTCGTTAGACTACCCAAAAAGCGAGCGCGTAATTCGTGAACCTTACCCCCGCCGCCAACCGGTACCAGAACCCTCCGAACATCCTTAAGCTGCCACTCCGTAGGACTCTTCATCAATGCTACATCGCATCCCACTTCCTCAATCAAGTCGAAAAGCTTCCGGTTAGACGAATCTTCGGATATCTGCCCCAATCCCAAAAGTAGACTTTGGCAGCGATGCTCTATGGCCACCCGCTTGATTTCAGCCCACGCCGACGAGGCCCGTGAAATCAACCCTTCGGGACGCTGGCCTTGAGCGTAGGAGAGCGACAGTGCCTCTTGCAACACATTCTGTGCTTCCCTAAGATCATTGTGCACCTCGTCATCACTTCGGCTGGTCACAATACTCAATAAGAGAACACGCCCGACACTACTAGGAGCAATCGCGTTGGCTATTCCCATCATGGCTTGCGCATGAGCTGGATTGGCAACCGGGAGCAAAACAAAAGGACTGCGACCACGAAGTTTACCTAAAGTAGGGTCGAGGCCTTCGGCGGACGCGTCGGCTACTCTAGCATCTCTCGAAAATAACGAAACATAGAGCAACCCTCCCAGGCCCAACCAAAAAAGAGCAATTAAGCCAGCTCCAGGGACAGTAACCGCCTGAAAAAGAGCAAGCAAGACACAACAAAATCCTCCGACTAGCGGCACCATAGGAAAAAAAGGAGTTCGATAGGCACCCTCTCGAGGTCCTATCCTTTTACGCGCAAGATAAGTCGTCGCATGGGTTAGGGCAAAAGAAAGTAAGAAAATCAAACTCGCCGCCGCGCCGGCACCTGCAAGGTCAGGCACCATCAAAGTGATTGCCATCAGAGTCAGAGATGTAGCATAAATTGCCATCGCTGGCGTTTGCCTCTTAGGATGCAACTCAGAAAATGCGCGCGGAAGCATTCGGTCATTCGCCATGGCTAAGGCCACCCGGGATGCACCCAAAAGATTGGCGTGAAGCGCTGACAAAGTGGCCATCAGCGCCGCGAGAATCACTAGCCAGTAGCCTATCTCGCCCATATAATTTCTAGCAGCCAACGCTACAATGGTCTCAGGATATTTGGTTGCAAACTCGCTAAGACTGGTGTCTTCAGGGACTCCAACTGCAGAGACCAAAAAAAGTAACGGGATATATATGACCAAAGCCATACCCAAACTAGTCAACATCGCCTTCGGAATGACCTTGGTTGGTTCACGAACCTCACCGGCAATGGTGGCAATCAAATCGAATCCTTGAAGCGCAATAAAACTAAACCCCATGGCAGACAAAACCCCAATGCTCCCATTAGAAAAAAATGGACTCAAATTCTCTGTAGTCTGCTCTATAGGCTGTTCCGCAACTGCCCACAGGCCGAAGAGAATCAAGACAACAAAAACCACAACTTTCCCAATGGTCGCCCACGAACCTCCGCTGGTATTGTAGCGAATCAAAGAAAAAGTATATAGGGCAATGGCACCCACGCTAAGAAGAAGTGTTGTAATTCGACTTCCCAGCCATGTAGGAGCTTCCCAGCCCATCGCTTCGAAAATACTTGCCACAAAGAGTGCCCCGTAAGCAGCAAAACCCAGGGCGTAGAGAACACCGGCAACGATATAGGCAAACC
>CAXGXL010000129.1:0-8003 GCA_964013555.1 uncultured bacterium | reverse complement strand
CGTTGGGACGGGCTTTATTAGGAAAATGCATTGATGATTGGTTTGAAATAACCCTCAATAAAGTCGTGCAAGAGTTTGAAGTTCTGGCCGTTCTTTAGAGAATCTGTTTGCTCGGGTCACCGCCGCCTTGGAGAGCAAGCCCCAGGGGAAAAAGAGATACATTCAGCCCTACGATGAGACCTTCACTGGGGGACGCCCAGAGAAAGCCGCCTATGTCGAAACGGCCGGTGTCTATAATCCCGGGAAAGGCATTGACGCGGAGGGTCGGCTCGGCTCCGTTACCAAAGAGGACGGAGAGCAAAAGGGAGTCGTTGCGATCCCAGAAGAAACCTCCTAGCCAATTCCCAGGTTCGACCGGCGCCATTTGGCGGTAATCGGGCTCACCTCGCGGCTCTAACCAGACCACTCTGTAGCCTGCGCTAAGGGTAATGCTATCGGTGGAGTTTATCTTCCAAGAAACTCCGCTGAGCCCCTCAGATCCGATGTAGCCAAATAGACTAAATGGATTCAATCTGCCGCCTAGATGGCTTCGAAAGAAGTAGGACTCACCGGCGTTGTAAAGGCTTAGGGTTCTTAGGTCTATGCTAGGTTGGCCTTGCCACATTCCCATGGTGATAGTTTCACTGAAGAACTGGGCTACCGAGTCTAGGGAAAAGAGTAGCCAGCCTAAGGGATTGAAAAAGACCATATCCGCAATAGGGTCGGTATTGGGTCCTTCGTAGCTGCCATTTTCAACCGTTTCATTGAGGAATTGAGACACAAAGAGGGTCGCTAGCGCACTCGTTTTTGACCAGGCTACGCCACGGGACCGGTACCATTCCTCTAATTTTCGGTAGAGCATGCCTTCCCCAATAGCATGGAGGAAATAATTTGGGACAAAATGGCCATGTGACAGGTTGAACTCGACATAGGGGAAAATTTCATGGGAAATGAAGTCGGCCCATCCGCCGGATGCAACCACGTTTTCGTTGATTGACCAAATATTCCGTACGATGTTTTTCGCGCCGGTTTGGTAGTCGATTTGTGTTAGGCGATTGGAATACGAACCTGAGCGAGTGATATCGAAGCCGGTGTTGACGAAAACGGTGAAGGGGTTAAAGTTTGCTTCATTTCCTACGGTCGTCTCTTTAAGGAAGTAATACTTCGTGTCGTCGGCTTGAACGGGTGCAGAGGTCAGAAGCATACTCGCTAGAAAGGCGAAAGGGAGGAGCTGGCGAATGGAAAAAACAAAGTACATGGTTCGGTGCGTCTTAATTGGGCCGTAAAGCATTGGAGGCCGCGAATTTATTAATTTAGGTTGAAGGTTAGTCAATCACCTATGGACGCCGCAGGTGTCATTGGGGCGCTAAGGTCGTTTTATCCTTGGATCTGGTTTCCTATTGGGCTTGCCGCTTCCATTGCTTTTGCTCGCGAATGAGCATTGCTCGAGTCGGGCTTGGTGGACGAGCAGGCAATTACTTTGAAGGCTTCTTCCACCGTTAGGGCCGACAAAATTGTGCAGGATACGGACTTCATGGGGTGGGGGGTATCAAGCGGTTGCGGGGTGGTCAACGACCAGGAGACGCGGAAGTGCTCTCTGTCTAACTTTTTTTTGTGCTTCGTGGACTTGGGCGCTACGGGTGTAATTCTGATTTTGGGCTCCAGTTGTGGCCTGTAGGCCCGGGAGGAATTCATTCAGCCCTTAAAAACCTTGGCGATTACAATGGGTTAGTGAAGTGGCGATTGGGCCAGTCTACCTAGAAGGGAAACCAAGCGCAGCTGTATTTAAAGGCTCGCCGGAGTAGGGAAAGCTATCGTTTTACGGCGAGCGTGACGCCGTCGCCGATTGGAATCATCGAGAGATGCACACGCTCGTCTTGGTGGAGCCTCTTATTAAAGTCTCGGATCGCAACAGTATCGGTAGTTTGGTCATTTGCGTCGAGAACATTTCCTCCCCACAACACATTATCCACTAAGATAACGCCCCCTGGTCGCAGCAGGTCAAGGCACGTTTCATAGTAGTCCCAGTACTCTTTTTTGTCGGCGTCCAAAAATGCCATATCGAAGCTCGACTGGTGGCCTTCTTGGATTAGTGTCGTCAGTGTTTCGAGTGCAGGACCGATCCGAAGCTCGATTCGGTCTGCAACGTTGGCTTGCTCCCAATATAACTGCGCAATGTTGGTTATTTCTGCGTTGGTATCGCATGCCACCAGAAGTCCGTTTTCGGGAAGGGCTTCGGCGACGCATAAAGCGCTGTAGCCTGTGAATACGCCGACCTCTATAGCTTTTGTCGCGTTGAGCATTTTGGCTATGAGGAACATGAATTGGCCTTGTTCTGGTGAAATTTGCATTCTGGCCATCGGGTGCTCCGCGGTAACTTCACGAAGTTCCCTTCGGAGATCGCTGTCTCTGAGGGAGTTATCGAGTAGGTATTTTTCGAGCGCTTCGGTTAATTGTATAGTTCTTCTTGACATGGGTCGTCGCTTAGCAATCTTTTTGTATATAGTGCAAGCAAGAACCGGCTTGCTGAATAAATATGTTCTTTACGGTGCTGTATGCCGGTTCTCAATATTCGCGATCTTTGGGGGGCCTAGGTTTCCAGGGAGTCGCACTTAAAGTTTTTTTCTTTCTGGTTAATCGACTGCCTGCTTAGCTTGCATGGTTTGGAGTGGGGGACAAACCCTTCTTTACGCTGGATGCTTCTGCTGGCCCTTAAATGGACGAGTCCTGATAGATGGGGTGATTGGGTTCGCCAAAGGGATTTTGTTTCGGAAGGGAAATGTTCGTTTTGGGCCGGAATCGTGTGAGTATCCTCACGGTTGCTTTTTTTTGATGTGGCTCATTGTAGCCGTGGGCTTGGTTGCCGGAGTAAGGAGTGTTACCAAGTTACTTCACCAAATTGAGGAATCTGGAATTGAATATCATTATGCAAATGAAGCTCCTCGTACCCCTAATTTTAATCTCTACTTCTCAAGGATGTAAGATGAATTCATCGCCCGCCACTATTGTAGAACAGTATCGAAAGCCTCTGGCCGCTTCATTGTTAAAGGCTCCCGGTTGGACAGAGAGTGATTATTCGCTGAAGCCGGTTTCAAGTTGGGCCTCAGACAAGGTTAAGCTTATCGCTGCCACTCATAAAGAAGAGAGAAATGGTCCTTTTCCATTCTTTGCAATTATGTCTGACGGTACTCTTGTGTCCAATTACGATGAAAATGCTTTTCAGACGATTGTTCAAAAGGAATTTACGGATCTAAGCGAGGCTCAGGCACCGACTGTAGCTCGATTGGGTGTGCTTTTTGGAGGATTTGCTCCAAAGGTCGTCGGTGAATTTTCTGATCAAGTGCCGAAAGATTCAGGTCTAGTCCCACCTCGTACTACGGCCGATGTCGAGTACAGTCTGAAAGACGGGGTTCATATACTGCGGTTTTATACGCGAGACTTCGAGCTTAATATCTCTTACGATTGCATCATAGAAATCAGCAATGGTGTCGTTAAGGCAAGCGCGCAAGCACTCTCGAAACCCGTAACCGACTCGGACGCCAACTAAATACCCTTTTCAATTCAATTATTATCAATAGACCAGAGGAAATCGCCATGACTACCACCCGCCCCAACCCTAGCCCCTTAGGTCATTCAGGAACTCCCACCGGCAGCGCAGCTTCGGTTTCTCCTGAGCAGCAACTTGCCGCTCAGGCCAACCGATTAGGGATGAATATCTCAGTAACCGGGCGAGACGGGGAACCTGTTACAATCACCGGAAGAGACTTGTTGACCATGATGGCTCGAGAGGATGGGAGTCAACGTTTAAATAGCGACTATGGAATCGATCCACAGGACTTTTTTCGTGGTGTGAGGAGCGCCATAGAAAATAATCAAGTGAATGTTGATTTGACTCGCCGAAGTGAGACTCAGGCACTCTACAATCAAAATGATAGCGACTACGTCAGCGCAGAACGGCCTACTGCGACCGACGCTCAAGCGAGAGTGCAAACCGGCCTAGAAGAGGGGTTTAGAGTTTCCGGCCAGGCTGTGGATGCGCCCGAGATGTCCTTTTGGGACCGGTTGTTGGACGTTTTGACGGAGATTTTTACGTTCGGCATTGCTGATACTCGCTCGTTTAACGGCGCTATAAACGAAGACCGTTGGAGAAATAATGGTGCCACTATTGCGATGGCTGGCGGATCGGCGCTTCGTCGTGAAGTGAATGCGTTGTCTCGAGAAGAGTTAACGCAACGCCTACAAGCAATGGTAGAGCAATCCAATCCCGATATATCTTCGACGGAAGCTTTGACTATATCTCAAACGCTTGGTGCAGAGTTGCGAGAAATTTACGATAACCCGAAAATCTCGGGTACGCCCCCTGATGAAACCGCGGCAAACGCTCGCTTAGATGCGTTGCATCGAAGCTTTGTGGCTGGCGGAGCGCAAGGATTTGGGGGCAACGCTGGTGAATGGCTGCAGGCGAACCTTAGGCGCAGCTCAGGAGAGCTCTTGGGTGACCTAAGCAATGCGGCTTCTGCGGCGGAAACAGAGGCGTTGTTGACCTTGGGGTTGGCCGATTTTGCGGATTTGGATGCTCCCTCGCAATCTCACCTGGCGCGGTTAACTTTTGAGTCTAGGGATGCTGAGGGATCTGGTGCGGCATTGCAGAATTTGGTGCGAAACGAGGCGTTTCGCGGTTTGCCTGCGTCCGCTCGGCGAAAGCTCTTGAGTGCCATTGAACAATCAGGGGTTCAGGCTCAGGCCATTGATGGGACAGCACGGGTCGCAGAGAATTTGGCCGGCCTTTCTGGGGAGGTCCAACTCCGGGCCGCTGAGGCTCTTGAAGGCAGTGCGGCGGTGCCCGAGGACTATCAAGCGTTACAGGGCTTTGTGGGGTCTGGTGTGTTTCGAGGGCTGCCGCAAGAATCGCAAATGCATGTTTTGAACTCTATTCAGTCGGCGGGTTTTGGTGCTGAGACGACCGATGCTCTTTCGAGTTTGCTCTCAAGGGTCGTGAACGATGGCCCGGAGGTCGATTCAAGCACCCGCAGGGCATTAATCGATGGGATTGCAGCGGCGCGCACGGAGCAAGAGCGAGAGTCGTTCGTTACGCTCGTGTCGGCGCAGGGTTTTGCCAACGCGTCGCCTGGTGTTCGGCGAGCATCGGTGCAAACACTTCAAGCGGCATCTTCGCAGGCTCGACGGGATAATGTCATATCGCTATTGAGCAGCGCGGGCTTTGGTGTGTTATCAGAACAATCGCAAAATACTATTTTGGAGCGCTTTCGTGGTGGCAGTCCCGCGATTCAAGATGCTTTTCCCCATGTTGTCACAAGTCTGAATGCGATCACGGCAGGGACCCCGCCAGCACTAGCTGTCGATTCGGCCGTAGCTGAGCGGGTGGTAACCCTTCTGAGTCAAAGCGGTGGAACGAATATGGAGGCCAAAGCTGCTGGGCTTGCGGCTATTTTACCTCATTTGCAATCCTCCCCGCATGAGTCGGAGGCCCAAATTGAATTTTTGAGTGCGCTGCAGCAACGTGAGTTCGGCGCTGATGCGGCCCAAACGTTGGGGGAGCTTGCAAACGACAGGAGCTTTTCACGGGTCAATAGCCGGGTTCGCGGGACTATTCTCGAGAATATTGGTTCAGCGCGTAACCAAACCGCGGAGGCGATGTGGGCCGGACTTGCGCGTGATAATGACTTGGCGCGGCTTTCTCCGGCAAATCAACGTCGCATGGTGGAAATCGGAAATCGTCGAGGTTCTGCGTTTTTGCGAGAGGCCCGTTACCTGATCGGGGCCGGTGAATTTCGAAGCCCTGGAAACGGAACGCTAAGTAGAGCTCAGCGACACCAGCATCAAGAGGCTCTTTTATCGCTGATAGGGCGTTCTAGTCCGGAGGTATCGTTAGAAGAGTTAACCGGAATTCGAGAGACCATGCGACACCCCGATTTTGCGACGCTCTCTGCGGCGCACCAAATTGATGTTGTGGGCCATATCAGTAATGCGCCACAGGACGTTGCGTTGGTGACGAGTGTCTTGGCGAATTACGCGTCGGTTCCTGCTTCGGAGCGGCAACGGTTTTTGGATGTGGCTCTGTCAATTCCTAACGCTGCCGGGGCCTCTCATTTTAACGCTATCACAGGGGCCTCTGCCTTCAGCTCGGTAAGCGGGAGCTTGCGCCGAACTATTTTGGACGCAATTGCTAACGAGGGCGCGGAGTTTTCGAGCCGGCTGGCGCCTCAGATGGGAGCTTTGGATTCATCCTCAGCGGTTGAGCAAGAAATATTGGTTAGTACGGCATTGCTTCAGGCACGCGGGGTGTCGGATGCCACCTTGCGACTTGCACTGAATCGAATATTAGGGGCCTCCGATTTTCAAGGGCTTCCCGAGGAAAGTCGCCGAGATCTACTCGAGCGATTGACCACTGACCCTGTTTTGGCAAGCTCTTATGCTCATTTGATTACAAATAGCGATTTTGCTTCACTTTCGGCATCGTCCCAGGAGGCTATTGTGGCACAGAGTCTTCACTATCCTAACGCTATTGCGATTGCGAATTTGACCCGTTTATCTGGGGCGAGTTGGTTAAGTGGAATGTCTCTGGCGGATCAGCAGCGTTCAGCTAAACTCATTGGCTACGTTAGTACTCATCGCCATAATGTGACGAATCGCCAGCAGCAACGCATTTTGGATAATACGGTAGCTCAGTTTTTACCGCCCACCGGGACGTTTCGATTGAATTTTAAAACTTATTCGAATGCACCCGGTTCCATCACTTACGGCTCCGCTCGTGGTGGCGTGTTCAACTTGAACCAAGCATTGGTGCCCGCCGGAAATGGCCCAGTTCCAAATAACGGCAGATCGAGACATCTTGCTCGCCATACTATGGCTCATGAGGTCAACCATTTGATGAATGTTGATCGCGTCAGGGATACCCACGATTATTTTATGGGGGAATACGGTGCGTGGTATGTGGGGTTCGTTGCCGAACATGGGCGGCCGCCGAATAGACAGGAAAGTTACGATAGGGCACGGTACCTGCTAACGAGAACCACGGGTGCCTACGATAGTATTCGCCAGGCAAGAGTTGATACGGAGCGGGAGTATTGGATATTCGGCGACAACGTTCCTGCGGACGAGGCGGAGAGGATTATTGGCTTTATGGGGCAGTTTTTTAACCCGCGGCCATCAACGAGCGATCCCAATTCTGCCAATGTTATTGTACAGTCTGGGCACACACCACCGAATCCGACGGGGGCAGGTCCGGCTCCCGATGTGCCTAGAAATATGACCAATGGGGGTACGCCACCCGCTGGAGGCGGGGGACATGACCACCATTCCCACGACCACTAGGTGGTTTTCATGAGGCTGGGGGGGGCGCTTTGTTTCGGGCTAAGGGTCGAGTTGTAAGCCATCTAGGCCCGATTGGATCTTGGAGCGGACCAGGACTATCAAGTCGTCTATCTTGTCCAAGCCGAAATGGGTCGGGTCAATGGGTTCATGAATGATGATATCCACCTGGCCGGGAGTAAGCGCTAACGTGCCGGCGGGGAGAATGTCTTTGGTTCCGGCGATGGAAATCGGAACAATGGGGAGGCCAATATCAAGGGCAAAGCGGAAGGCCCCTTTTTTGAAAGGCAAAAGGTCGCCATTCTTACTGCGAGTGCCTTCGGGCATGAAAATGATTCCTGAACCGTTGTGGACGGTTGATTTGGCTTTTTCCACCGCCTCAATGGCCGCTTTACGGTTGGAGCGATCCACGAAGATATGGCCGACTTTTTCGCAGGCGAAGCCAAAGACAGGTATCTTGCGGAGTTCCTTTTTCATGACCCATTTAAGATTGAGCGGCAAGAAACCGACCAGTACAAGAGCGTCGTAGTGGCTTTGGTGATTGGCCACAAGTACGTAGGTTTGGTCTTGTTTTACGTTTTTCCGGCCGCTCAGATTCAGCTGAAGGGGAGTCATAAAGCAGCAAACACGGGCCCAAAGAATGCCTCCCCAATAACCTAGGTTGGGACTGCCTAGTAGGGAAAACGCGATGG
>CAXGXL010000128.1:0-8004 GCA_964013555.1 uncultured bacterium | reverse complement strand
CCCAGCGACGATATAGGCAAACCACATAAACCAGCCCACACCAAACGCCGCCTGCACTGAGAGAACCTTTTTCGCAAAGGTGTAAGCACCACCAGATCTGGGAAAAGACGTAGAAATTTCAGCAAAACTCAAAGCGGTGAAAAGAGCAATCACGCCGTTGAATAGAAATGCGAGAATAGCAGAAGGGCCAGTGGCTTCAAAAGTTACCCCAGCCAAAACCAAAATTCCACCACCAACAATCGCCCCCACCCCGGTGGTGGTTGCCTCCTTCAAAGAGACCGTTCGATTAGGAGAATCCGAGAGCGGGGCCATGCAATTACTCTACGGCATTTTTGAAAAGAACCAAAGAAAATCGAGTAAAAGATCCCCCACACTTATCAAGTTTGAACCAGATCGCATCGGTCCTTAAGCCGTTGGAGGGTTTCCTAAACAACCATGCAGTGTAATCCAATCAGAGCGATTGAATAGAACCGTTTTTTCTTTTCCCGTAAGCAACAATAACTGGAATTCGATGCTATTGCCGAGTTTGCTTTCTCCGGTATCTAGGATCATTTCACCATCACACTGAGATTGGTCACACAAGCCAGCAAACCGCAGTGCGGCCAGTTCTACCGTTTTAGATAAATTCCCTTTTAAGGTCACCAAGACTAAAACTTCGTGTCCTCGCTTGTCGACTTCCCGGCGGCTCATTCAAGATGGGTCGTACAACCGCCGGTTTCCTCAATGAATCGTTAGCCACCGAACGTCTATTCCGACGGCTAAGACCTGTGAGCAGAGGCACTGCAGCACGGCCACACCAAGTAGCCGCATCGTCGAGTGAAATCTCTAAGTCGCCTTGCTTGCCCAACAAGACAACTTCGTCACCCGGCTGAACCCCTGGAATATCGGTAACGTCAACCATGGCTTGGTCCATACAAACTGGCCCCCGAACGGGTGCAAAATGCCCTTTGATAAGAACGCCCTGCCACGTATCGTCAGGCCCTCGGGGAAGTCCGTCCCCGTAGCCCACGGGGATAGCAGCTACTTTGCGAGGTACTGTAGGGCGATACAAAGCACCATAACCCACTCCCTCGCCTGGTGCGACATCATTAATATGAGCAACGCTCGTCTTCCAGCTCAATACCGGAGTACCAAAACCTTGCAATCCGTAGAGAGCCCCACCACAGCGAACCATATCAAAATGGGACTCGGGTAGCGTTCGGGTTGCCATTGAATTCGAAGCATGAACAATATTCGGACGCACGTTTTCTTTTTCTGCCAAATCAATTGCGTGTCTAAATCTCTCCAGTTGCAGGTCGGTAATTTCTTGATTGGTTCCAACACAACTAAAATGTGTAAACATTCCCTCGACGTTGACCAATGGCATCGCACCAATTTCTTTGATAAACGACGCCGTCGTGTCGGGAGAAATCCCCAAACGGTTCATCCCCGTATTGACCTTCACGTGAACCTTAACGGGCTTTAGATTTCTAATTGCCGCCTTACTCAATTCGGCAGCTGCCTCAACATCACAAACCGTAGCTATGATATCGTATTTCACAATATCATCAGCTTCCTCGGGTGCATTGTACCCCAATACCAAAATCGGTACATCGATTCCGGCCCTTCTTAGTTCAATCGCTTCATCAACCACAGCCACCGCCAAGCGATCGGCTCCAGCCTCAATTGCTATTTTGGAAACTTCAACTGCCCCATGCCCGTAAGCATTTGCCTTTACCACCGCTGTAAACGCCGTATGGGGACCCAGTAATTTCTTGAGTTCCTTGACGTTGCTCGCCAAGGCTTTACTATCAATTTCCACAACCGTAGCTCGGTGAGATACCGACGGCCACAACCCGAATCGATTTACCCCGCGGGGAAGTTGAAGAGCCTCGGCGCTCCAATCCGCAAAAGACCGGGTAGCGTATTTGGTAGAATTAGTTGGAATAAAAGTATCCTGTTGAAGATACTCCCTTGAGACCGGTCTACCCGCTTTAGCAAGGTTCCCTCCGAAACCGTTGGCTCTTGGGGTCATACCATCTTCGGAAACCCGAACATGCGCACTATCATTTACTCTCATCATCTGCCCTTTTGACGGACAAGAAGTATCGGTTCTAAATCAAGTGAGTTGTTCATTTTTTGAGAGTTGGGCCAATACCGGCCACTAGAACGCCCTCCACAACGTAACTCTCTTTTTATTGCTCAATTGAGTAACGATACCCGCCTAATTGGTACCCTACGTTGGCACCAGTCAGCAAAAATAAGCCGCCAACCGCCCACCAAAACACGACTTAACGCGACTTCTCTGCACCTAACTTCATGCAACTTCAAAAAGGTTTTTGTGCAAGCGGAGTTTTAGGCAACTTTAAGTCAGAAATCACGATATATTACAATGTCGTTCAGTATTTGTAGGAATTCCTGATGCTTCGTCTTCTATCGATGCTTCCCTCAGGGACAGCTTTACCTCGTCCAGGCTCATCCCTCGAGCCACAAGCGGTTAGCGCCGCTCAAGGGTCCCCCAATTCAACCCAGGCCCCCGCTTTGGACAATCGAAATGAAAAAGCGCTCAACCCACCTTCAAATCCGAGCCTTCTAGAACAAAGCATAGCACCGAGTACCGAGCCCCGCCCTGTCGCCAGCATCCAAGAGAAACCTTGCCCGCTGACTCTTGATCCTCAAATTCCGTGGGTAGCCATGCAGGATGTACAAAAGCTCCCACACGGAAAGACCACCGGAGCCTATGAACTTTCTTTTTCCGGTCACCCACACCTAGTAGCCAAATTTTGTAATGACGCCTCCCAGCAAGCATTCAGCATGGCACTCGCCAAGAGCATTGGTATATCTGCCCCACGCGTGCATCTAATTCGACCCAACTCAGCCGAAATGAAATCCCTCATCGGCTCCATCAATAACCTCCCCAAGAATTCAGACATGCAAGAGCTAATGGGCCAACTCACACAAAAAAAGAGCCCAGTGCTATTGATGGAATACCTTAAAGGATCCTCACTCAAATCACGTACCAGCTATTTCAGCAGTGAAGCCCCTCTTCAACCCTCTCTTCTATTGGCTATAGGTAAATTAGCTGCCTTTGATCTGGTACTCGGCAATTTAGACCGTTTCGAGAACTTCGATTCAAACGAGTGCCTTGGAGGAACCATGGATCTCCCTGAGAATTTCGCCAACGTGTTTCTCGTTGAAGAAGACGGCTCACCAACCGATGTAGCGGCTATCGATACCTCCTTTATCGGCAGTGCCAATACGAGCAATGTCAGAACCATCTACTCACGGTCAGTCGGAGGCCGTACTGAGGAGTCAAAGCCCAATGAAATCATGAAGAGCGTCTTAAACGAACCTGAAACACAAAACATCTATATTTGTTCGAATATTGTGGGGATGCTTCAACAAGCACTGCGGGTAACTAATGAGGAGGCCAAATTGGTCCAACAGGGTTTTGTAGATGGGCTGAAATTGGTCGCCAGGAAAGTCACGAAGGACCACCTCAAATCAGTCGTCAAATCACTTAACTTAGGCGATGCCATTCCTGTCGATGAACTTAATGAGCGTCTAGACGAACTTCGGTCTTTCGTAGGTAACACTGCTTAAGTTGTACTTGGCGTCGTGGCTCGCCGGTTAAACGAACCGCTCAGGTATGCAGTTGTACCGCCCCTATTTCCAGCGGAAATCAAAAACACGCCCCCACACAAATAAAATTACCAAGAGGCACAACCAAGGCAGTATATACCACCAACCAGCCTTGCCCTTCGCTAGCCAGCTGGGGTAAATATTATAAGTATGTGAATACGGGGACGTCACCGATGCATTCCTTTCTCACCGACCGTTTCGAAACGCTTGATGGTTCAACCCCTCACCCAGAAATGCTCTCTAATGCACTATCGTCTCAAGCGCACCTCTCTGCCTTCAGTATACTCCGAGGCGGGGACGCCTTCGATTCGTCAGCAGGAGCCGCTCCGAAAGATGCCCGTAAATCCGCTCTCGATTGGTTACGTGAAAAGGTAACTTTCCAACTCAATGCAACGCCGAATGAACTCAAAGAGTTAATCTCAACAAATATCGTAGATCAAATCAGGTACAACCCAGGCCTTGTCTTGCGACTACGTCACGCGAAGGGGATTACAATTGATGTCATTCCATCGGGCGCATCAATGGTGCCATACGGATTTCCCGGTCAAATAACTCCAGAGATTTCTGGTATTTTTTGGAACCACCCAACGTGGGAGCAAGCACGAATCGGATTTAGACAAGAGTTCCTCCACTCTGAGCGCACACTTGTGTTTCACGAGATGGCCCATGCTATTCATTACCTGGCTTTTACATCTGAAGAAAGAAAGCTCATTTACCAGTTCCTGCAACGTTCCTTCGGCTCCAACCAGGCCATGGATGAAGTTTTTGCAATCTACAGCGAGCGGGAGTTTATTGATAAGTTCTCCCACAAAGACAAATCCGTTCGCGGTATTTACGGGATAACGCGCTCGAAGTGGTCAGAAAACCATGTCTTTACTCGCTTCATACGCAAACTTTACTTCCCCCATAAGCCACTAGCTGGACCCAAGTTGATTAAGAATTTGCCCAAAAGTAACCATTTGAAATTACCCTACCGCTAGGTAATACAAAAACATCTGTCGTTCGTTCAATCTAACCCCACCCGGGTTCTGACCCACCTCCCCAGCCTCACAACTGACGAAACCTTTCACCAACCATATCGGTTTTCGACTCCACTCTGTGCACGGGGTTCCAAGAGAATTTATCAGGGCCAGCCAGATTTGCTATCAATAAGTTCGAAATAATCTTTGAAGAAGCTCCGAACTCCGTGCCAAACTATCGGGGACAGATTGTCGAGCCTACTCATGTCCAATGTATCGTTCTATAAAAAAAATAAAGCGACAGGTGCCTTCGATGAGCGAAATCCCTTTTTAAGAATCGGTCGCGTCCTGAGCGCACCGCACGACATCAATCTCAATTTACTCAAGTTCGTAGCAATGCTCTCGATGGTGATAGACCATATTCACTTAATTTGGTTTCATCGCCGAGGAGTGGGATTCGATGGGATCTACTCACCTCTTCTCACAAAAATTGGGCTCCTAGCACTCCCTTTATTTTGCTTCATTCTCACCTTCAACTTAATGCACCACACCTCCTCCAAAACAAAACTTCTCAAACGACTCTTCCTATTTGGAGTAGTATCCCAATACCCTTACTACTGGTCTCTGAAAGACCACGTAACCTTTAATGGCCTCAATATCTTCGCAACTCTATTGCTTGGCGCCCTATTGGTCTCAAGTGCCATTCACTACAAAAAGCCGTCCACAGGGTGGATCGCATCCCTCGGGTGTACCGTTGTATTAGTATTTGAGCATAGTACCCATACCAAATACTCTGCAATGCTAGATGGAGGCCTCACAACAGTGGTGTTGATGTTGGCCCTATTTCTAGCAATGCAGCCCAAATGGTATTTCATGATGTTAGGGTGGCTATTTTCAAGCATCGCGCTCTATATCTTAGACGGTCAGCTCTTTTATTGGCCACTTGCAGGCATCCTCTTCGCGACGTATTTTTCACGATGGATCCCGCTAAAAATGAAATGGATGCAGAAAAGCAAATGGTTCTTCTACGGTTTCTACCCGGCTCATCTCGCTCTGATTCAGGCTCTTCTGCTTTGGCGTCGGGCATTCCAGTAGATTCAAAATTCATTCACTTGAACCACCGATGAATTCAAACTATCGGCGGCCTGGGGTTTTCAACGAATCCAAGCCAAAGCATCCATCCATGCACTTCCATGCACCCCATGCTGCGAAAGAAACTCCCAATGCGCTAAACGCAAGCAATGCGCCAAGAGCGGGGTTGAGGACTGCCATAGTCACGATAACCGCAACCGAGCACAATCCGGTTACGAGTAACACCGCCTGAAATGCATTCCTGATCTTATTCGCTGGTAAACTGCGGCGAACCTGCACCGGCTTGGTACGGCTCACCTTTTTAACGGCGGCACTTTGTTTCACTGAAGTTGCCTTCGCTGAGGAACTTACTTGTGAAGATTGCTGGATTGGGGTCGAGAACTGGTCGGATTGGACCGGTAGAAGATTATAATTGGTTCTTATGTGCATAGCTGCTACTCCAGGAGGTGATAAGCCCCCGTTTTAATTTGGTTTTTATTCTTATTTATCTCCGTTTCTTATTCAAAACTCGGATGTGTTATTCCGCTGGGTAGACAAGTCCTGATTCAAATTGGACCTTCCCGGCTGATGCAGTATCGGCACTCGAGCTCAAAGGTTGCGTGATTTCGTGACCCAGATCACAAAATCTAAATATCCGCAATCAATCGTTATTGCGTTTCAAAAGCAGCCCTATCAAATTACAGCCATCACTGAGTCACAGGCGCCTTACCAAAGCTAGCATCTGCCAGAATAACCCACTACAATTAATGCCATTAGGGACACTCGACATCGAGAAGTGACTTCAAACCTTCTGCTAAGTGGGGCGAGCTGAATGCCATTCATTAACAACGACCAGTTCTGCTGCCCTTATCTAAAACGAATTTTACCTTTTGCCAGCGCTCTTTTGATTCTCTTTACCAGTCGAATTGCGCCCGCTACTCAAACGCCTCAAGCCAGTCCCGCAAAAAGTTCGAGCACCGCCATTGAATGCAAAATAGGAGTCTACGTTCTTGAAATATACGATATCCAAACCAACCAGAATTCGTTTGTAGCAGATTTCTGGATTTGGAGTGTCTGCCCCAACAAAGAGATCGATGCAGTGCGCAATGCCGACTATATCAACTCGCTTGATAGCCCAGAATCGGACCCCCAAACCTATCAATCAACAGCCGGGTTTTACAGCTCACAACGTATTCACATCCCATTTCATCACAACTGGGATATCCGCTACTTCCCATTTGACAGCCCCAAGCTCCAAATCCACGTTGAAGACTCCATAAACGACTTAGATCATCTGGTTTACAAAGCCGACGTTGAAAACTCAGGAATCGGGCAAGTGGGTTACTTAGGCGACTGGTCTGTGGTCGATTTTTCAGTGGGTTCGTCAAGTACTTACTACCCCACCACCTATGGTGATCCTGGCTTAACTGAAGGGAGTACCTACTCCAGATTCACCATAAATGTTCAACTTAAACGCAATGGATTTTCTCTATTTTTGCGCATGGTCTCCGGCGTTTTTGCCTCCATTATTATTGCATTGATGGCGTTTTTTCTCGATTCACGATATGAAACCTTGCACAACGGCCAATTCGGGCTGCTTGTTGGTGCTCTATTTGGAATTCTCGTAAATCAGCGCTCTACCGACTCGACTTTGGGAAACCTTACAACCATAACCTTGGTAGACTACATTCATCTCATATCGCTCGTTTATGTCATTTTGATAGGCATTAGTGTTATTCGGACCAGATACGTAACCATCAATATGCCCGAAGTGGAGATACCTCACCCTAACATGAAACGTTTTTTTACGTTCGGCGGCAGTTATCTAATCATAACGATGATCTTAGTACTGGGTGCCTACTTTCTAGCACAATGATCTCTCCACCCAAATTTGCACACTCTGTTGACTCCGAGATTTAAGTTCCATCGAAGACGCTTTGAATAAATCACCACTAGCCTCCGCACAAATTCGGTATCCTAAAAGAAAAACACCATCCCTCACTAAACGATATTCCCACTTTCGCTCCAAACAAATTCCTAATTGAATGATTGATTAAATTCGACACGGGCAACATACTGTATTTATCAGTTCTGAAAACCACAAGAACGAGGTCGACCCCAATGACTCACTTTTGCCCGCTCATCTTCAAAACCTTTATTCTCATTCTCTTTTTGAGTATGCCATCTTCGTTAGTAGCATCACGGCTAGTAGGAGAACAGGCACCCAATTTCACGTTAGTAGACTCAGCCGGAAAAAAACATGTATTAAACTCATACCGAGGTAAAACCGTTGTGCTGGAATGGACCAATCCTAAGTGCCCCTTCGTGGTTCGACACTACGATTCAGAAACGA
>CAXGXL010000127.1:0-8011 GCA_964013555.1 uncultured bacterium | reverse complement strand
AACATCGGTATCCGAGGTTTCATCACGTGGCGTTCTCAAAAGAGCGAAAAGATTGGCGTAGTCATCAGGATAAAGAAGAAGGTGCTCTGCCACCAAAGCGCTAATTTTCCCCTCCTTCAAATCAGAACCCACTTCGTCTCGTCCCTTGTCGCCGAATAGGTCCAGTACGTCATCTTGCATCTGAAAAAGAACCCCAAGATTCGTAAAAGGTGCAGCAATCGCCTGAGCCTCTCCCCTCGAATATCCCGCTAATAAAGCGGCACCAACAACCGGAAGCTCAAATAATGCACTGGTCTTCCCCCGAATCGCCTGACAATAAAAAGACTGATCCGCAATACCGTTTTGCAAGAGGTGAAGCTCATTCGCCTGACCTCGAACAACACAAGCACTGTAGTGCGCTAGAGTATGCATCAAATGATACTTTACTGCTTCCGAAATTTTTTCAGGCAATGAATCTACCGCTAAATAGGGACCCGCCCATAACAAGTCCCCGACATTGATCGCTTGCGCCATTCCGTGACTAACCCATATCGTCGGTTTGCCCCGTCGTACGGTATCTCCATCTTGCAAGTCGTCATGAACCAAAGTCGCATTATGCAAAAGCTCGCAACTCGCCGCCCAGCTAACCACATCAAGAGGTGAGACATTTAATGCCTTAGCAGCCGCCAAAGCCAAACGAGCTCTCAACCTCTTGCCGCCGGTTTCCAAATGCTCACAACACATTGGGCCAGCAGCATCGTTTGATGCTTCAGACTCAGAATCCACCTTCACGGTGCTTCGCATCAATTTTTCAACTTGAGGGAGAAACTGCTCCATCTCTGCAAACATAACTACTAATCCTTTAAAGCATCCCGTCTATGGGAGGTACCCCCATATCTCCATTGGGTTTCCCTTGACAACCCCTTGTAAATTTCTCGATAGTTCAGAATGACCACAAGTCCTGGCAATCAACACATTCAATGGCACGACGGCTCGATGTCGCGTCAAAAGCGCCTTGAAACTCTGGGTCTTCAGGGCGCAACCCTGTGGTTCACTGGGCTAAGCGGTTCCGGCAAGAGCACGGTAGCCGTTGCGTTGGAAAAAGTGCTTACCGCCTCCAGGATCCCCTCTTACCGCCTCGATGGAGACAATCTTCGACACGGAATAAACAGTGATTTGGGATTCTCGGAAATGGATAGAAAAGAGAATATTCGCCGGGTCGGTGAAATAAGTCGCCTCTTCAGCGACTCAGGAATGCTCTGTCTCGTTAGCATGATAAGCCCTTTTAAAGAAGAGCGCCACTTCGTTCGATCCCTTCATATTTCGGAAGGCCTCCCCTTCGTTGAAGTTTTCGTCGATGCTCCTCTGCCAATCTGTGAAAAACGAGACCCTAAAGGTCTTTATCAGAAAGCACGGGCTGGAGAGATCCCAAACTTCACCGGTTTAGGATCTCCGTATGAGCCGCCCGATAACCCAGAAATATGGTTGGATACTCAAAATAAGAGTGCCGAACAATGTGCCATGGAATGCATGGATTACATCCATGCAACCGGTCTCCTAAGGTCCTAATCAAGTCAAGCAACAATACTCTTCAGATTCCCCCAATAGGTTCTCCCTAGATACCACGCAAAGTCCACATAGAGAATATTCGAATCTCACTTCTTGGCAGGGTGTGCCATACACCCCTCACTCACTGCCTCAAGCTGAATCTTTGGACCTTTCATCCGTAGTGCATTGATGACGGTCTCTTCATCCCCTGCCAATTTCGCCAATGCAATCACCGTTGGCATAAAACCAAAACTCTTCCCGTCACCCAAATCCGCAAAGAATTCTCTCCGGTCTTTTGGGCTTGCGTTATCCTGGAGATCTTTTTTGTGTACCATAAATTCGTACGCCCTTTTCAAGTGGGTGCGATCTTGTTCAATACTTCGGCCGAATTCTCTTCGGTAAGCACTCTCAACCTTCATCAACCCCATATGAACCGATGGTTCTCCTGGCTCTAAACGAAGTTCCAAGTCGCGATGCTCTTTGGCCATTTCGACCGCACGAGAAAAATCGGTTGTAGATAGTTCGGAGAGCCCTTCCGCTTTCGAATCAAATAAGGCGCGCGCCTTCAAGAATTGTTTGCGCGCCTCTTCATTAGATGAAGCCGCTATTCGATCAATCCCTGCTTTTGTGAAATAAATATCCACATCTACCGTTGTGTCGTCTTCAGAAGAAAATACACGAGATAGAACTCCCATATCCGGAGACACATTTCGCACGGATTCGTGAGCGTAGTCCACGCCAAGTTGCTTGGCAAAACGGAAAAATCTCTCGACTTCCCGCTCCGTAGTTACCCTATCCTTGTTAGAATACTTTAGGTTGAAAAATGTTCTCGGAGGCTTGGACTCCTCTTCAAACGTCACCGCATCCCATTTCACTTCTCTTCGGCCGGTGATGAAATTTCCTCTAACCTTATTAACCTCATTTGAGCGAAAGCACTTCGTCTTCTCTCCGTTTTCTTTCCAAACCCCACTACGCTCGGCCTCAAGAGCCTTGAAAATCAATAGTCGGTTTCCCGCCCATGAAGCCATCAGCTTACTCTCCGCCTCTTCTAAGGTCGATTCGTAGGCCGCAGACTCAACCCCGCTATTCGCAGTTGCACTTAGTGAATCGGCTTGCTCCGTATCCAAGCCTAACAACCCTTGAAATGCTCGCAAACCATCGGGGGTCGCAGTATCGATGAGGTATCGCCCCATCGCATTTTGTTGATTGGTATTTCGCCAGTGTGCATCAAAATTAACACTTGCAAATGTCTTGAACCATTTCTTAATTGCCTTCTCGCCTCGGTTTCTTGCCAACTTTCCTAAAAACCCCTCTCCCACACCGGGCAAGCTCGATGGATCCACCCCGACACCTGCGGAAAGTCGTGACTCTAATTTTTCCTCGTATTTGTTGTCACGAATCAACGAACATTCAATATTTCCTGCATCATTGAGTACCTTGATTCTCAGAATAAGGTTTCCTTCCCACGTATCGCTGGCACCAGCACTAGCCTTAAGAGCAACATTCGCTGGAGGAACGCCATAGCTAGTCCCTGCGGCCATGCCGGCTCTACCTTTTATTTTCCCATAGCCGCGAATCTCAAATTCTGAACCGGGACATGCCTCTAACAACTCTTCGCGGCTGGTTGGAAAACTCCAAGTCGCCGTCTGAACTTCAAAATCTCCCTCCTCGTTTTTGCCGACACTCATCGGAGTCAGGGACTTATACTCCAGCAAGCTCTTGGTATCGAATCCCACAGTCACTTTTCCAGGCCCTCCCACGGGAACAACGACCTCTTTGCCGACTCCCATTTCCACAACTCCACCCAACTCTAACCACCGAATAGATTCTCCCCGAGCCTGTCGTGATTCGGTAATTTTCTTCCGAATGGGGTCCTTTGAAACCTTGGAATCAGACCCTTTGTGAATCTTTTCCTTGAGAATCAGTCCAGCGCCTACCAGCTGACCAAATTTGGCCTTTCTAGCCCACTTCTGGTCTTTAAGAAATTGTTCTAGACCCAATCCAGAAGCGACGCTCCCATCCTTATTTCGCCCCATATAGGCGACAAGTGCCGAAATACCGCCTATACCGGTCACCGCTAGCCCTGCTAGATGCGCCTTGTTACTCGCGCTACCGGAACCTGCAGAACCACCGGAACCGCCGGAACTAGTGAGTTTAGGCTTCGCAGGTACAAAGGTACCCATTTCACGGGGTTTTACGACCCAATTTGGAGTGAACCTCTTCGGCCTCATGGCGAGAGAATCAATCGTTCGAGGAATGCCCGACGTCCTTGCAATAGGTGGCCGTGAGGCCAGGCGATTGACGGAACTTCCCTTGCCCGAAAGAGCGCGAGAGAGGATGGAGCCACAGCGGAGCATAGGACGAAGCATTTTCGAAATCCAAAAGGCAAGGTATTCTTACTTTTGGCGGCTCAAGCTACTGGATAGGCCTCCTAATATTCGGCAATAATCCATTCTTGTTGCCTAATGTTTAGACTGGCTTGCTCTGCATTATTGCCGCAACCCGTCAACGCCCACCTTATTACCCACTTTGTGGACCAAGTTGACCTAAGAGCCCGCACTCAATCGACTATTTTGGTCCATTCCTCCCAATAAAACACCGGCCTACTCAAAGCTCCCCAAGCACTTTACACAAGATTGTTCGCTCAAACTTCAATAGGATAAAGCGATAAGAGCCAGGCCCCTTGCACCACCTAATATCCCTTGTTCCAGGCTCAATTAGTTCCGAGAAGCAAACCAACGGACCAATAGACTCTGCGGTCCGACACGCGCACGCCCGACTAAATAAGCAACAACACAACTCCATTCACCGATACTACGCAAGTGGCTAGTGGAAGGTTTAGATGTGAAAATTAATGCTCACAGCAATGCCCGGTCGAGTTCATACGTTGGCAAAATACATACGGAGCTTCCCCCAATTACTCCGAAACCAGAGCCAAGAACGAATTCATTTCCGAGCTCCCAATTTTCTACAACGAATCCATTCACTAGCTCACTTCCACCCGCCTCTCCTATCCTAGGGAGACTACCTAGACCGCCGCGGGTTAGCTTACTCGCTAAAAAAGCACACAAGCTAGCTACAACCGGCAGTTTCTCATCTCAAGACCGGCTCTTCGCCCAGATAATCAGGCGAGCAAACCCTCAAGAACTTAATACAATAGTAGGTCGGTTTGACCTCGTTGAGTTTCTCACTTACGCAGAAAAGTCTCAAAGAGTAGCGGCGCTTTCTCAACAAGCTAACGCTATCACCCCCGCAATAAAAGCTCGCATACTCACAACAATCTATGACCAAAGCTCCTGTCGCAACGAACAACTCGCCTGTAGACTGATTGAGTCCTTAAGCCCGTCCGATATTCGCTCCTTCAAAGAAGAATTTGAGAAGAAACTAAACGGCATCAGCATGACAAGAGCACTAAAATATATTGTGGGACGCAAGAAACTCTCACAAATACTGCAGAAAATAGAAGATACGATCCCGGCCGACTGCAAAGTGGAACATCGGGTATTTTCCGATGTCGATGATACCCTTTATTCTGGGTGGCGCGATTTTCGCTATCCCAAAGGCACGATCTACCCGGGAAGCTCCGAATTTCTGCGGGCACTTCGTCAAACCGACACCACTCACAGTGCGAACGGTCTCGGTATATCGTTTCTAACCGCCCGCCCCGACGACGGCTTCGGGTTCATGGATCAACACACCCGAAAAACGATGCAAAAAGCGGGCTTAGGCTCGGCCACCATGCTTTTGGGGGACATTTTTCATGTATTCCCCAAATCCCGCGTCGAGAAAAAAAAAGTTAAGAACTTTAAGGATTATGCAAGACTCTACCCCGAGGCTTCGTTTAGTTTCGTTGGAGACAGCGGACAGCAAGATACGCAGGTTGGCTTAAGAATGCTCCAAGAGTTTCCAGAGCGGATACGAGGCGTCTTTGTTCACAACGTAACAGAGGTAAGTCCAGAAATCCAAGAGCACTTGTTTGACCAGGGTATCTGGCATTTCGACAACTATGCAGACGCCGCCAGAATAGCCCTAGACAAGGGGCTTATTTCGGCAGAACAAGCAGAGTCTATTGGAGCAGCCGCCATGCGGCAGTTCTACGATATACAATTTACCGATCTGAGCCAAAAAGAGGCGCTCCTCAAAGATCTTCGTTCATCGTGTCACCGGCTGTCCAATTCGGTGACCCACGCCAAGCAAAACAGCCTTCCCCTTTACTTCCAAAAAGCCTCGTAAAATTGATATCGTGCGGGACGCATCCCCAACTTTTCATAGGTGCGCATAGCACCTCGATTCTCTAGCTCAACGTACAAACGCAAGCCGCAACAATTATCGTCGTTATTAGCGAGAGTCTCAATATGTCGATAAATCGAGGCGAAGACCCCTTGGCCTCGAAAGTTGGGTTCAACGTACACGCTTTGGATCCACCAAAACGCCCCCGCCCGCCAATCACTCCACTCCGAGGTTAACATGGTCTGCCCGATGGCTCGTGAATCGGATTCTGCAATAAAATAACGCGCAAGCCCCTCTTGCTCCAACGCCACTTGTACTCCTCGCCTGACAACCTTCGGTTCTAAATCCTTAGCCTCAGTTTCCTTGGCTAAAGCAATGTTAAAGGCAACCATCGTTTCCAGATCTGATATGGTAGCAATACGAATTCCAACGTCTAACATGCTCAAACTCCTATCAATCCTCTTCTCTTGACTCTAAAGAGAATGGCTCCCCGGTGATTAATTCGGGTAAATCAAGTTTCGAGCCACCAGCCCTGAGCTGCGTAGCAAACTCAGAACTACTGCCGGAATAACTCAAGAGAAACCGAGGCATAAAGCCATCGGCCTTTTCCGGAAAAAGCCCAGTAGGCAAAAAATAACGAGGCGCAATATTCGAAAGAACACGCACCAATTTCTCTGGGCCCATGGTTAATTTTACCCCTAAGAACCGAACCAGCTCAATGGGCGCAACGACTGCATCAATCCCGTCAGACAATGTTTTTGAATTTCTTTCATCAATGGCGTGGGGCTCAAAATACACCAGCTTCTTAGAAATCTTACCTTCAATAAGAAATCCTATGGAGTTGTGAGAATAAGGAAAGCCCGGCTTGATACCTGAAACCCTAAAATTCTCTCCAATATCCAATTGTGCACCAGGGTTTAGCACATCAACACCCGTAAAGCCGATCCTACGCAACATTCTCGCTGCAACCGGAGTCGTCAGCACAGGAAGGGCTTTGTCCAATTGCCTCAGGGTTTCTTTATGTAGGTGATCCGCAAAATGAGAGCTGACGAGCATTCCGTCTATTGCCGGAATCGAGTCTATATTAACACGCACAGAATTGGGGCGCTTTCGTAAGTACATCCATTGGCCAGGCGGGAGTTGCATGTCACCAACGAGCCAGGGATCTATTAAGAGACTCTTCCCCGACTCCTCGATAAGCCACGACTGGTAGTCGTCCAAGCGGGTTAGCTTCATGATCTCTATTTACGCCATGCCCGGCGAAGTTCAAGAGTTTTCTGATGCATCAAGTCTTAACAAGAGTCTTCTGCGCTGAGATAAGAAATAATGAAAACGAAACCCAACCAAACCAAAACCCGAGGTATTGCGTGGTGTATGGTAGCCTATAGCTGCGCCATCCTTGCCGCATGGACGGTGATTTTTTTCTTCGATGAACTAAGTGCGCTGGAATCGGCCCTATGGGGAGATTTGGCCGGCACCTTGGTTATTTTTGCGTTCAGCTTCGCCTTGAACAACTCCAGCATCTACGATGCCTATTGGAGCGTGGCACCACCTCTTGTGGTTCTCCATTGGATAATAGCAGCACCGGTTGAAAATGCCCCCCTACGCTCCTATCTTATCCTTGGCTTGATGGCCCTTTGGAGCATTCGATTAACCTATAATTGGGTTCGCCATTGGCAAGGTCTTTCCCATGAAGATTGGCGTTACGTTCAACTTCGGGAAAAAACAAAAAATGGCTACTGGTGGGTTAGCTTCTTTGGGCTGCATCTCTTTCCCACGGCAATTGTCTTCGTTGCCTGCCTACCGATCTACCTCGCAATCAACCACCCCGCTTCACAAATGAACTGGCTAGATGTATTGGCAGCCATCACTGTACTCGCGGCAATTGCCATCGAAGCAAAGGCAGATCAGCAACTGCACCAATTTATCGCAACAGCATCCAAACCCGGTGAAACGATGCAATATGGTCTTTGGGCCTATTCTCGACACCCTAACTATTTCGGACAATTGCTCTTGTGGTGCGGATTCTTCGTCTTTGGAATCGCTGCCAACCTCGAAAATTTATGGTCGGTCATTGGAGCTATCGCAATTTACTTGATGCTCTGGTTTGTAAGTATTCCGATGATGGAAGAGCGAAACCTCCGCCGGCGTGCCGGATATGAAAAGTACATGCTCGAGACTTCGACCTTAATCCCTTTTTCCCGAAAGAAAAGTAATTAAGAAACCTCGCCGACTCGTGAAATCGCCTCGCCCA
>CAXGXL010000126.1:0-8086 GCA_964013555.1 uncultured bacterium | reverse complement strand
CGTGGCATGTGGGCGATACGACGGTTTTGGGAACGGGGCCTTAATCCTTGGGATATCGCGGCGGGCCTTCTTTTGGTGGCCGAGGCGGGGGGGGTAGTTACTTCTGTAGAAGGAACTGCAGTGGAGCTTAATGTCGGAAGTGTGCTCAGCGCCAATCCAAAAATTTACACCCCCTTAAAGAAAGCGCTCGAATCTGCCCAGGAAGTACCGATTAATTCGCGAAAAGGTATCGCGGCCTTTCTGCCGGCTGAGGAGAGGATAGAGCTAATAAGAGCAGGGTTAGAAGATTCCTAATTCTCTGTCCTTCGTTACTGGATGGTGCTTTAAAGGAAGCAAGGTGAGTTCTTGACTCTTTGGGTATTGGTTTGATCCCATAGGAGCGTTTGCTGGGAATGATTCACTATAAGGTGTTGTATTCGAATTGCTTTCTGGTCTTAGTTTCAATTTTGGATTGGTTGTTTTTGACAGTTCGGAATTGGTGCTTGCAAGAGCGTCTAGAGGCAATGATATGCTATCCTTAGTAGATAGCGGTAACGGAACTCATTCAATAGAATGGCTTGTGGGGGCGAAAATTTCTTTTTGTCCAGCTAGTTGCTACGCTGGCAGTTTCCTACAAGACGCTGGGGGTATGCGACAATTGCCGTCGCGAAGAATAGGAACCCTAAAAGGGGTCAGATTGATGAAGGGTTCTTGATAAGGTTAGTACCTGCTTGGCGGGTGGCGGGAAGAACATGGCTGACGACGAAAGAAGACTAGAGTCTAAAAGTAAGAAATTGTTTGGAGCTGGCTCTGAAGGCTATCAGGATGATCTAGACGGTTCTGGCAACGAGGAGGCGCCACGGATTCTTGCGGTCGATGATTCTCGTCTTGTGAGGGCTTCGATTACGGCCTGCTTAAATGACCATGGGTACGAGACTCTCGAGGCTGAGTCAGGAAAGGCGGCTTTAGAGCTGCTGGAGAATGAGAATGTCGACTTGATTCTTCTTGATATTATGATGCCAAATATCGATGGCCCCGGTTTCCTGGGCTTTCTTCGGGAACGCGGCCAGAGGACCCCTGTAATTCTCTTAACAGGTAAAACAGATACGAGGGTAATTTCTCGATGCATCCGTCAGGGTGTGAGCGATTTTATTTTGAAGCCCGTCAAGCCGGAAGAACTTGTTAGTAAAATTAGTAACATTGTTGGTACAGGCGCCATTCTTGAGTCGGCAAAAAAGAAGGATGATTTGGAGAATATTGAAGACGACCACTGTGCAGTTTTGCTTGTGGACGATAGTGAGAAGGTGGGTGAACGCCTTCGTAGCTTTTTGCCTGAAAAACGTTTTCTGCTGGAAACCTCGACCGATGGAGAACAGGCGCAAGACCTGTGTCGCGATATGCGATTTAATACGATTGTGATTGATACGGCGATTCCCGGGGAAGATTCGACCCTATTGGCTGAGCAGATTCGCAGCCTGCAGCCAAGTGCAAACGTGTTGGCCTTGTATTTAAGGAATGTTGCGGATCCAATGGAACAGGCGCTTCAGCAGGGCTATGATGGATTCTTAGTCAAGCCCTTTGATCGTGAACACGTAAATGAAGTCTTTGATGTGGGCCTCGAGGAAGGTGAGTTGCTTGTCGTTAAAGAAAATGTTCTGCGAGCTTTAGCGGGGCTGGTTGAAAAAGAGGGGGTGGAAACCTATTTTATGCGCTTACGGAAAATGATTGGGCCGGCGATAGAAGGGGTGGCCGCAAATTCTTTTGAGAAGATTATTTTTGATTTCTCGGCTCTACCAGTCTCTGATACCTTCGAGGGTTTTGTCGCAACATCCATTTCATTGGGTCGTGAGTTGGGGCTGCAGGGGTGTGTTGTGGTTGGAACTGATGCGTCGGCCAGCCTTGAGGACGCCGGACTGGCGGCCCCAGTGTTTGCTTCGGTGAAAGAGGCAAAGAAAACGGGCGATTGGTGAAGTAGGGTTTAAGCAGCCGTGAGACTTTTAGTAAGCCGGGGTGGGGGTTGAATCCTAGTCGCTACCTCTGAATTTTAATGTGTAAGTGCCGCACGATGGGGCTGCATCAGGTCGCCATAGCACCCAGGCGGTGAGCTCTTGATTGTCATCGGCTAACCAAGATCCGTCCCTTTCGTAAGAGTTTTGGCCACACAAATTTTCATCGAAAAATGACGTGTATCCTCCGCAGCCAGTATCTTCGTCGCGGATGCTAGCGCAAAGAGCGAGGCCGGGGGGGCCGTCCACCAGTTCAACGCTCGCCGTGGCCGAGTCCCCGAAGAAATCGCAGCCTCCGCCGGCGTCCTCAGTCCGGACGAAATACAGGTCGATGTCAGACTCGTTGTGAAGTGTACCTTGACGGGTAGCCTCACCTGCGTAACTTGAGCCACAGTCCCCGAGGTTTCCAAGGTCTGCTCCGCTGGAACATACCCCGCCTACATCAAAGCCATCTCGGTCTTCGCCGCATTCACAGCCATCCCCAGGAGATGTATTTTGGTCGTGCCAGCCTTCAATGCAAGAAGCGATTTCACACGAGCCTGACATGCATTGGGGGGTACCGTTTGCGGTGGGGCAGCCTTCTTCGCACGTGACGACGGAACCTCTGACTTGGATTCGTGTTACTGCTTCGCGAATGCCATTGTGGGATATAAGAAGGGCCGCTTCAAGGGAACCCAGATTAGTCCCCGTGGCTACTATCGGGATTTCCATCGAGGGGTCATCGGGACTCAGCGACATCGGGAGACTAAGCGAGGAGGCGAACTGGATTTGAGAAGATGAGCCAGCATCGAATTGGATGTCTGAAATGATTAGTTCACCGACTCCTGAGTTTGTTACGCTTAGCCGATAGGTCTCGCTGACCCAGGTTTGGACAATCGGCGCTAGGTTAAGAGTGTCGGACACGGCTATCTCTGGAGCAGTGCAGAAACCCTGCATCTCTAGGCGAATGGGAGTCTCTTGGCTATCGGGAGTGATTACGATCTCGCCGCTAATATCTCCACCTACGGTGGGCTGCACTTCTACCTCAAAAGTCAGTTCGCTCATTGCTTGAAGTTCAAGGGGGGCTTCAGGGAGGTTGGTGGAAAAAATACCCTGATCCGATTCGAAAGCAATCGTCACTGAAGTAGCTGTGCCGCCTATGTTGGCGAGGGTAACCATGCGACTAGCACTTTCGTGGGCGCGCACGTCATTAAAGTCCAGTATGCTCGTAGGTGGATCTATGATTTGGAGGCTGGCGTTCTCGATGGATGTTCCTTTAAGAGGGATAACATAAGTGCCGACTGAGTCGTTGGTGATTAGTTCGACTGCCCCTCGGGTATACCCCGTTTGAGTCGGACGAAATGTAACTGGAATTTCAATTACGCCTTGAGGATTCACGAAGGGAGTCCATCCAACCCCTATTTGGAAGGAGTCGGAACTTTCGGGGGTTAGTTGGGCGTCGAGTACTGCCAGAATAGCATCCGTGGCGGACGTGTTGGCTAATTGGATTGATTTCGTAAGAGGGGTTTCGATCGGGCTAAATCCAAAATTCAGGGCGGTGGTTTCCAGAGTCGCTTCGGCGGCTTCAAGAATTCGTGCGGACACGGACAACTCAACCTCTTGGATTTCGGCGTCGGCATAGTCGTTTTTACCATCGAACCATCGGATAGTCAGGGTTGCCAAGTCATCGAGTCCGTCGGTTGGCTTGTAGGTAATATGGAGGTAGACCGGGGCCTCAGGCGTTACGATAACCGGGCTTTCGGGGCTGGCCGCCAAGCTCTCGACTCTTTCTGCGCCTTCCTCCGTGTTTATTTCTCGACTGGCATAAATTTCAACGGAGTAGTCCAGCGGATGGGTGGACTCTGCATTCTCGATTTGAGTGCTGCTCAGGGCGATGCTGCCGCCACCCCGATTTTGTACCTCCAGTATGAGGGTTTCCTCACACCCCAAAAGCACGCAACTGAAACTCACGCCAAAGGGCGGATCTATGTATATCTTGGCGGGCGCAGGGCCTTTGGTGTTGTCCACGCAAACGGGGGAAGTCGGGTTGCTGGAACAGTCGACGAACTCTTTGTCGGGGGTGCATCCCGACGCATACACTATCGCGAGTAACGCAAGGATAGGAACTGAAAAAGTCATGGTTTTCATGGGCTGCCTCTGTATTAGGGACTTACTGTGAAGGTGCCGTTGTTTCTCAATATGCGAAATGCGGTTTCAATATCGCCGCGATTGTTAAGTGTTATTTGTTTGGAGTGTATCTCCGTTCCATTGACGTATGCAGTCACGGTAACCAGGCTCGATTCTCTAGCCCAGCAATTGTCTTCGATTAGGCCGCTGATTTGGTCTGGAGGAACGGTAATTGGAACGCCGATCTGTCCGCCAAGAATGCCTAAGAGTGCACTCACTCCGATCCCTGCGAGGTCAGCAATGATCCCTGTTGGAACATTCGCGCAGTCTTCAATATAGTGCGCGCGGACATTGAAGTAATCGCCATCGGCAAGATCTTGCCCTAAACCATAGAGGATAATGCGTTCCGGTTCTTCGTAGACGCCGGTGGGAATCCAGTTGACGTTACCTTCGAGGCCAGTGTCGGACCACATTTGGCAGAAATCCGTCGTGTTGGTGACAGCGAAGGTACCATCACTGGCTTGCGTGTATTCCGAGACGGGTTTTTTACAGGAAAACCCTAAGGGGCTCATCAATTCCAGGTCTACATTTCTGAAATCGTTTTGTGCCCAGCTGGCGTCGTTATTCTCAAACGTCATTTCTAGCCGGAGCGTGTCGTCGCTGTCGGTAGCATAGGAGTAGCCATGCAGATCAACAGAAGTAAGAACGTTGTCCGTATCATTGCTGATGATTCGGAGCCATGCATCTGCGGGGTTACCGGGCGTGGTTGGGTTGTATAGGACACTAAGCGCAATGGTGGCGCCAGGCAGAACCGGAGCGACGAAAGGCGGAGAGAACGAGAAGTCGCCACTAGGATCATCGATACTGAGATCCAGTGTTAGTTCTGATTGGCCAATATTTTGGATGGTAACGCTCTTGTAAGCGGTGCGACCCAGGGGCAGAGGTCCTCCGTCCGCGTCCTTGAATTCTAGCACGGTTGGGGTTACTGCGATAACAGGGGGCCCCTGGGAAGATGCCGCGAGGCGAGCACTTGCGATAGGGGGCTCGGTGGCATCACCGACGGCTGCTGCCTGAACTACCAGGCTTGTTTCTTGATTTGAATTATTGTTTGGAGTGAAAGTAACGGGGACTTCAATCCATGTTTCTGGGTCTGCTTCATCGTAGGGAGCTAAGAAGCGTGGCGAGGCTGGAGATATCTCGTTAAATTCCTCTGGAATGCTGAAATCGCTGCCTGGGCGGAGGTAAATGAACTGAATTTCCAAGGTGGCATTCCCTGTGCCTTGATTGGTTACGCGGATAAACTCGGTCCTAGTGTCTCCTCCTACACCGGCGGTAAACGGGACAAATCCAAAGTTCAATTCCGGCGGCGAAATTTGCAAAGCGGGAATCCCATTATAGCTCGCATGTAGCCCAACCGTTAAGAGTCCGTCATCACCCGCGCTTTCGTCGTCGGTTCGAATAAAGAGAGTGCTGGTTGCTGCGCCTATTTCTACGGGACTGTAGGTTACTGAAATTTGGGTCGAGTGATCGGGAGGGACGACCTTAGGGTAGACGGTTGGGTCGCAGGGGCTGCAGCCAAAACCGAGAGAGCCGGAGTCAGACAATCCCGCGGATTGCACGCGCAGATTACACGGGCCAACATTCTTAACATTTATCACTTGGGTTCCGGTTTCCCCCAGTACGACATTACCAAATTCAACCGCGGTAGGCTCGAGCTGCACCAAGGGAAGTTGGTCTCCCTTGCAGTTGTATTCTTCAATGGGAATGCACTCTCCGAAAACACAAATATAACCTTCTTCGCAGTCGGTATCATCTGAGCACGTGTTGGTGGTTTCAGGAACGTCGTCCTCGGGCGCAAAACGTGTTCGGGCACAGTTTGTAGAGAAGGCAACGGTGATGGCAATTAGCACGAGTGACCGTGCGGCATACATTTGTATACGTTTCATTTTTGGTTTCCCAAGGGGGCAGTGTTAAGAGGGGATGGTGAGGGGCGTAACGCGTTTTGTCAACCGAATTGTGCCCTTTTCGCACCGCTACAATGTTAAGATGTTTCGGGGGCTTAGGCGATGTGGAAGCGGGGTGAGCTGGGAATCAAGCGCGGGGTGTAGGTAGAACGATGCTGCGTTTTTGGGGGCGGCCCCTGGTGCGGGAGGGGGATGGAGAGTGGCGTCGCCTACTGGCGATGTTACTGGATAGGGCTTCTACAATTATTTCAGGCAGATAGCCAAAAAAAACGTAGGTCAGGGTAATCTTGGAGCCGCCCGCTTTTTAATAATATATTGAGGAACTCTTAAAAATTGTTTTTCCTCTAAGAGCTTTAGAGGTTCCCTTGGAGCCCGCCGCGGATACATAGCCGGCTCTAATAACAATATAAGGTGCTACGCGAAGCGAACGTACAAATTGTTGAATTTGTTGGAGTTGACACATTTTGTCATTGCCGCTACTGCACAGGGGTGGATGTTTTAGCAGCAGGTGTCAAGATTCTTGAGGTCGCCGGTAAACTGGGCGAAAGCATGGGCGACGCCGTTGTTTCCGACCGGGAATTGCAGGCACGAATCGACAGAATACCTACATCCTTGGGTGCATATGGGGTAGATCCTTTTGGTTTTGACCCACAATATCTAAAGCGCGTGATTGGCGCTGGTGCTTGGATGTACCGGCGTTATTTCAGGTGCGAGACGTTTGGAACCGACAATATTCCCGATGGAGGTTGTTTCATCGTCGCAAATCATTCAGGGCAGTTGCCTTTTGACGCGGCAATGATCGCCATGGCGGTGCTTCTCGATAGAGAGCCGCCTCGTTTTGTACGCTCTATGATTGAACGGTTCGTCCCTAGTACTCCCTTTATTTCAAAGTTCTTGGCACGCTGTGGACAGATCCTGGGTACACCTGAGAATTGTCGTCGCCTTCTAGCGGCGGACGAAGCTATTTTGGTTTTTCCGGAAGGTGTTCGTGGCCTCAACAAGACTTGGAAAGACCGTTACAAGCTCCAACGCTATGGGCAAGGCTTCATGCGCTTGGCGATAGAAACCCAGACGCCGATTGTTCCGGCTGTGGTAATTGGAGCCGAAGAGCAAGCTCCTACTTTTTATAATGCGCGCTCTGTGGGTAAACTACTGGGTTTTCCTGCATTTCCCATTACCCCAACCAACCCGCTCTTTCCTGGCATAGGACTGTTGCCGCTGCCTAGTCGATACCGGATTTATTTCGGGCCACCTATGAATTTCGTAGGGGATGCGAACGAAGAAGACGAGTTGATCTGGGATAAGGTGGAGTCCGTAAAGGAGCGAATGCAACAAATGATTGACGCGGGTCTCGATTCGCGAGAGCACGTATTTTGGTAAAAGGGTTCTTGGGTCGAACATGACAGAGTTTGGGAGAGTTGGGTGCGAATAGTTCTTACCGGAATATCGGGGCGATTTGGTCGGCGGGTAGCGCAGCGATTATCGCGTCACCATGAAGTGATTGGAATCGATCGCCGCGCGTGCCCTGGCTTGCCCAAGGGCGTGGTGCACGAGAGAGTAGATATTCGCAGGCGCCCGGCCGAGAATATTTTTCGGAGCAAACCGGTTGATGCTGTGATCCACTTAGGTGTCGTGCACAATTTTAGAGCTCCTAGCGAAGAATTGTACGTTCAAAATGTTATCGGTACCGAAACCTTGCTTCGGTACGTTAGTAACTACAACGTCAAGAAGCTTATTCTTATGTCTACCGCCGACGTATACGGCCCTATGCCCACCAATAGCCACTTTATCAACGAAGACGCTCCCTTGATGGCCAGCCAACGGTTTCCGGAGACGCGCTCATTGGTAGCTGTTGACCGGGCTGTTCAGTCGTTCTTTTGGCGTCATCACAACATAGAAACTACTATCCTTAGGCCCGCCCATATTGTCGGGCCTAACGTTAGAAATGCCCCCTCTAAGTATTTTCGATTACGGATTATTCCGACGATAATGGGGTTCGCCAGCACCTCTAGAATGAGCCGGATTACACGC
>CAXGXL010000125.1:0-8139 GCA_964013555.1 uncultured bacterium | reverse complement strand
TTCCTGGTGAGACCGAGGAGACCGTAGAAGAAACAATTGAGCTTTTTCGAAAAACGAAGCCTGATTTTTATTATGCGGCTGCTTTTAATACGCGGTTTGAACTCATGCCTATTATGAAACCGGAACGGGCCAAAGTTTTTGGACTGCAGACCCAAAAGGGGGGCAGCTCATCGATTCCTTATTGGCGTCACGACACCATGTGTTCGACTGAAGTCTGTTCTCATCTAGAAAAGTTTGACCGCGTTATGTTTGAAGAGGGACTCTCTCTCAATAGCGCTCTTTTCTTTGATGGTATGCTAGGCTACAATTCAAAGGATAGGGATACACTCCTCAATTTTCAACGCCAGGCTTATGCAAGTCGTGGTCCGATTTACAAGAAAATTTTCAGTCGTCTTGAAGGGTGGGCCCAACGGCGCTTAGACGCCGATGTGGAGCGTGTTTTCGGAACGACGACGGAAGAGACCCCATTGGAATCATTCACCGGCGGGAATTCAAACAAACGCGATAGTGAGTCCAAGCCGACTCTTTGTATTATTGAATAGAAAAGGTGGTGCTGGTGTGACTTTGCTAGAAAAGAATAGATACTCCATTCCTACGAAGTTAAATATCGTTATTCTCTTTGTTGCTGCCCTTACTTCTGCGGGAGCGTTGTGGGTGACGGCGCATTCTGAGAATATTTGGGTGGTTGGTTTTGCGGTCTTATTTTTTGCCTTCAGTGGGAATACGCTCTTTTCTCTCCTCCATGAGGCTGTACACGGGATTTTGCATCCCAATCAGCGGGTAAATGACCTTCTTGGTCTTATTCCTGCAGCCTTTTTCCCTACGGGGCTTCTCTTACAGCGATGTCATCACTTGACGCATCATAAGAATAACAGGACGCGGTTAGAGCGTTTTGATTATATTCATACCGACGACATCAAGTGGCTCAAGTACGTTCAATGGTACATTATCCTAACGGGGCTTTATTGGGCTTTTAATGTTCTAGGAACCGTTCTTTATCTTTTTATCCCTCAATCCCTGCGATTGGCGTTTCTTCAGGAAAAGAATTCTGTGATTGCCAAGCAGACTGCCTCAGGAGAGTACTTAAGAGCACTCGATGATTTGCCACCAGTTCGAGCCCGGTTAGAGATTCTTTTTACTTTTGGGTTTCAAGCTCTTCTCTTTTGGGGGCTAGACCTGCGTTGGGATTCCTGGTTGATGTGTTACGCTGCTTTTGGCCTCAATTGGAGTTCCTTGCAGTATGCTGACCATGCATTTTCGTCCCTAGACCGAAAGGAAGGTGCGTGGAATCTTAGGGTCAATCCTGTGGTGCGAGCCTTTTTCTTGAATTACCATTTTCATTTGGTGCACCACCTTTCTCCACAGATGCCGTGGATTCATTTGCCCAAGCATGTCGACGAGTCAAAACCGATGCCACGCTTCTTGGAAATTTGGTTGCAAATGTGGAAGGGACCGCGTCCTGTTCCGCAAGACTGACTCTGATGGTCTTGCGTATCTATTCCCTCTCAAGAGAGCTACCATGTTTGAAATGCAAAAGTTGAAGATCTACCAAAATAGTAAAAGATATACTCGTTCATCATGGACTGAAGAGACGAGGAGGTAACTTATGTCTTTTGTGTCACAGGACCCATTTTCGTTTATTCATCAGAATTTCCTACTCTTCAATACCTGCTGGGAGGATCCACGGCTAGACCGCCAAGCTTTGGCGCTGAGCTCAAAGGATACCGTGGCGGTGATAACCTCGGCTGGTTGTAACGCATTAGATTATCTCTTGGATGACCCCGCTCACGTTCATGCGGTCGATGTCAATCCACTACAGAACCACCTCTTAGAACTTAAGGTAGCCGCGATTCGTGAGCTAGATTATGCCACGTTTTTCGATATGTTCGGCTTGGGTAAGGTTGTCGGCTTTAAAGCCCTCTATCAGCGTCACCTCAAGCCGCATCTCTCTTCGGAGGCGCAATGTTTTTGGGATACACGAACGGGCTATTTTGAAGGTAGTTTTCTTTTTCCCACTTTCTATTACCGAGGTGCGACTGGCTTGGCTGCAACCATAGCTAGAAATTACATTCGCTTTCGTGGAATTGACCGAGCAACGGTGGAGGCGGTATTTGCCGCCAATTCCATTGAGGAGCAGGTTCAAATCTACGACCGAGATATTCGGCCTCGAATTTGGTCGAATTTATTGAGAAAGGCGATGGATTGGGATTGGGTATTGGCCCTCTTGGGGTACCATGGAGCGCAAAAAGAGCAAGTTCAGCGTGAGTATGGTGGTATGACGGCCTATGTAGACCGAATCTTAGAACATGTGTTTACCCAAGTCCCACTCAAGGATAATTATTTTTGGCGTCTCTATGTGTTTGGTAGTTATACGCCCGATTGTTGTCCTGAGTATTTGCGCGAGGATAATTTTAATTCTCTGAAGGGGGGACTTGTGGACCGCTTGAGTGTTCATAGTAATACCATGGCCGACTTTTTGCGGGAGTCGGATAAGAAGATCTCGCGGTTTGTTTTGCTCGACCATATGGATTGGCTCAGCCGTCACAACAATCCCGGTTTGATTGATGAATGGACTCAAATACTTGCTAATCGAGCCGATGATACAAAAATTTTATGGCGCAGTACTGCCAAGACCTGCGAGTTTATTGATGACCTTCAACTTCCAGGCGATAAAGAGAGCTTTCGGTTGGGTGAGGTTCTGGCTTACAATCAGTCACTTGCTAACGAACTGCATGCACGGGACCGAGTCGGCATCTACGAGAGCTTCTATGTTGCGAATGTGAACCGTTGATGAAGAAACTAGGTTCATTGTGGGGTGATTTTAAGGTTTTATATCACCTTCTTTTAGCCCCGAGTCGGGGAGATGGGCACCAGGAGCGTCTCGATAACTTTTATCGCCATCAACTCCCTTATTACGATTCCTTTCGAAGCAGGTTGTTGCATGGTCGTGATCGACTCTTTGATAACCTTCGTTTTCCGGAAGGCGGGGTTTGGGTAGATATGGGCGCGGGAACGGGAATGAATCTTGAGTGGTGGGGGGATCGGTTGTCGCTTCTTAAGAAGATCTATCTCGTGGATGCCTCCCCAGCAATGCTGGGGGCTGCACAAAAAAGGGTGGCACAAAGAGGTTGGAAGAACGTTGAGATTGTCCAAGCAGATGCTACTGGGTACCAGTTGCCGGAAAAGGCTGACCTGGTAACCTTTAGTTATTCCTTAACCATGATTCCTGACTGGTTTGCGGCTATTGATAACGCGCATTCTATGCTAAGGCCTGGGGGGCAGATCGGCGCCGCCGATTTCTACGTAGGCAGAAAATTTCCCGAGAAACCGATGGCGAGTCACTCGTCTTTTACTCGTTGGTTTTGGTGGTTTAATTTGTTTAGAGACAATGTATTCGTGAGCCCTGACCACATCCCCTACCTGCAGAGGCGATTCGATTCGGCCTTTATTTTTGAGGGCTTTGGAAAGGTGCCTTATCTTCCTATCGTGCGCGTGCCTTATTACGTAATGATTGGAAACAAGGGGGCAGGATGCTCGCAGCCACCTGGAATGGGAGGTCTTGATGGGACAGCCCGATAACGCGCAGTTGGGGCTTCTTTCGTTACCCCAAAAGGCAGCTATTTACCTCAGTTCTTTGGCTCTAATGGCGATTGTAGGGGCTGCATTTGTTCTAAGCGCGGTGGTGCAGAGCGTAAACTACGAAAGGTGGAAATTCCAAGAATTTTATGGGATGTCCGGGTTTCCGCTGGGGACACTTGGGGCTGAACTTTTCTATGTTTCGTCTTTTGCGTTCATTTTCGCCGGCTTTTGTTATTTAAAGCATTGGTCTGAGAAATTCGCTTTGTTGGGCACCTTAATAGCCCAAACGATTGTGGTCTTGCCTTTTCTTCTTTGTTTTTCAGGTCTGGTTTCGCCAAGTTATGGTAGCCCAGGGGAGTACGACTGGGTAGAGGTATTGAATTTCGGGACACCGCAGATGGCGGTAATCTATTTTTCGTATGTTACGACGGGGGCTATTTTCTTATGGCGAGTCACCCGCGGTACTCGGCGGATATTGCTAATGGGGTGGGCACTTACAATTGTCGGGAGCATTTTGGGACTGCATGATTTTTCGGTTTTCGCTTTGTTCATTGTAGGCGCTTTGATTGCATTTGGGGGGCTTTTTTGCCGACCAAAGTTGGAACGGCACGAGTTGTTACTCGCCTTGGAAGTCGAAGCCATCTGTTTGTGGAATTTCTGGCTTTTCACTCGTCGCCATAGTCGGTATTTTTTCGTGTTTCTCGGAGTTACGGGGGCATCCTTGTTTCGATGGCGACGGCGACGGGCTTTGCGAACTGGTTTTTGCTTTTTACAAGTCGTTGATGATTACCTCGATGGCGACCGCATCGCGCCAAGAGAGCCTCTTGGCCTAGTAGATGACCTCATTACCCAAATCGAAAGCGGTTCCTATGAGTGCACTAGTGATTCCCGTTTGGCTCGGGCCTTTGTCTATGACCTGCAAAAGGCTGGGGGCCAGCAAGCGGTCGACCAGGCAATAGCGCTTATTCGGGTTATGCAATTCGACCGGCGGCGCGTTAAGGAAGGCTTGTTGCTAAATGTGGATACATTAAAAAAGCAGCATCGCGACACCTTTATTTACAGTCTTAATATCACTTTGATTGCTGGGCGGGCCCAGTTGAGAGGCGAAGATGCGCCGCTCCTGGTGGAACTCTTTGGCTGGTGTAATACCATTCGAGATTTACACGAGGACCTCAATAAGGGTTTGGTTAATATTCCAAAGGAAGTAGTTGATGCTGCCTATCAGGAAGGCGTGCAGGCCCTGGAGTTCGAGTCTCTAGTTGCGACAAACGCGGTACGAAATTGGCTCGCTTCAGAGTATAGAAAAGCTTCTGCAATGATGAGGCCATGTGAGGAGAACCTCGAGAACTTAAAGGGAAGATCGGGCGTGCGTTTGCTTCGGTACTTTGCGTTTGAGATTAAGCGATATATTCAAGGTCGATTTGAAAAGGCTTACGGTGCGGAAATTACAGAGTTGGCGAGAGCCAAGGATGATGCATCTAGTTAGGGTTAGGGTTCGACCTGCATCGGGCAGCCATCTTTGGGAACAATGAGTACCATATTTCTTTCGGGTGTTGGCGTGTAATTAGCTGCTAGTTTGAGGTGGCGATTTCGAAGGATGCCGGCAAAAATCATGGGCATTTGCCTTTGGGCAAATGCGCGACCGATACAGGTTCGTTGGCCTATTCCGAAAGGCAACCAGGTAAATGGGGCGGGAGGTCGTCCCAAAAAGCGCTCTGGGTCGTATTGGCTGGGGTTAGGCCAATAACTGGGGTTGTGGTGGGTGAGCCACGGGCTAGGAGCCACTCTATCTCCCTGAACTAGCTCGACATCACCAATCATCAAGGGCCGATTTACTACCCGAGTGATGTGCACCACCACCGGTCGCATTCTCATGGATTCATTGATGCAAGCCTGGAGGTAGGGAAAAGAGTTGGGGCTCAGGGGATCCTCAAGGGATACAGCATTGACCTCTTCGCGCACTTTTTCTAAGCTCTCTTGATTCTGGTGCAGAAGGGCAATCGCCCAGGTCATTGTTTGGGCGGAGGTATCATGACCGAACATCAATAAGGTTAGCACTTCTGTGATGAGGGAATCGTCGCTCAGGTCCTCGGCGCGCAGAGTTATTTCAGAGATAACCCCGTCGTTCTTTTTGCCGGCGCGGGTTTTAGCTATATGCTCGTGACATAAGTGACGTAACCTGGTGCGGGTCCGCACGGCACGGCCCCAAGGGCTAAATGGTCCTAGATTACGCTGGAGAGGCTTTAGAAAAAGAAGAGACGAACTTGAAAAGGCATAAAGGAAATCATTGACCGCTTCCATAGCATCATCAAGTTCTTCCTGGGTTTGTTCTCCGAACATAAATTTGGTGATGGCTTCGAGTGCAACGTCATGTAGAAGTTGGTAGATTGGAAAGGTCTCATTTTTTGGAAGGGCTTTAGCCATTCGCTCTGCTGCGTCAAAGTAGGCTCTGTCGAGACGCTTCATTGGGGTGCCATGAAAACTTGGGTAAACCGCTTTTTTACGTTTGGCGTGGTCATCATCGTCAAGCATAATGAGCGAGTCATCGCCCAAGATAGGCCTTAGTGCCACGATCCCTTTGCCCGCAGCCAAATCAGGGTGATTGTTGATAAAGCGAATCAGGTCCGCGTCGCCCGTAAAGAGGGTTTTTCCCATCACTGGCATATGGCGGGTAAAGGTGAAACTCTCTTCTTGTTGTACACAGCGCTCAAGAAAGCCGTAGGGATTTTTGACCCATGGCCACGCGTGTCTAATCGACTCGAACCAAGTCATGAGGTTCTTCCATGTCGCAAAGTACCACTTGTCATAAGCCTCACTGAACAACGAGACAAGATCTGCGGCGCCAAAGAGGCTCGCATGTTGCAGTCAGCAGGGTTGTTTGATTCTCGTTTTTGCATGGTGGACCTTAGTCTATTCTCGGATCATACAGGGTTTTGTTGCTAATTCAAACCGACCTAAAGTTGCGTTTTGATTGATGGGGAATGGTTTACGAGCTTGGTCACTCGCTTCATTGGGTCGATCTGAATCCTATGGCCCAGCAGAATTGGAAGAACCAAGCAACTCTAGAAGTAACTGCGGGAGAAACCCATCTCCCAAAGTAAGAGCTTTTGGTTCTCAGAAGAAGCCCAGAGTACGGTGCTATCTCTGAAACTGTTTGCAAGTATGCTAACGAGATAGTTTACAAGCATGAGCTATCGGGATGGAAAACGCAAAGGAGATAGGTTGCTATATTAGATTCCCAATTACCGGTTAAGAGAGGGCTCAGGCGCCAGCAAATCTTTTTCACGCAACGTCCTCGATGCATCTCTCACGTTTTTCACGAGCCCAAGTTTTTGAAAAACTAGGAGAACAAAAAAGAGTAAATCGTATTGTCGTTTGTCCACCCCGAAATTAGCGGAGCGCGGGAATTTATGGTGATTATTGTGGTAATTCTCACCTACCAAAAAGGGATAGAGCCACCATAGATTGCGACTGTTGTCTGGAGTTTCACGAACTCGAATTCCAAAGACGTGGGCAAAGGAGTTCAAAGAACACGTGCTGTGCAGAAGCAAAATACTGCTAGCCAATCCTCCCCAGAGCATCATCTGTCCAGGGCTGGTACCGAGTGCAGGAAAGGAGGATTCAAGCCAAGCACCCAGCGCATAAAGAAGTGCAAATAAGGCAATGAATGGAACATTATAATGGCGGTCCAACCACAAAATTTCGGGCCTATCTTTGTATTTACGTACAAGAGCATCCGAAGTCGGCAAAGGCTCTTTGGCAAGAAGCCAACCGAGATGTGCATAGAAGAGGCCACGTTGAACAGGGGAGTGGGGATCGCCTTTTTTGTCGGAGTGCTGATGGTGCTTTGAATGAACAGTGGTCCACGAAAGGGGCCCGCGCTGTCCCGCTGTGCAACCGATGAAGCTCCACAAGAAACAAAATCCGCGCCCCATCTCGTAGGACCGGTGCGTATAATATCTGTGAAATACACCAGATACGGCGAAGAGTTTGACGTAGTACGTTACCATAAAGGTCGCAAATGCAACCCAGCTAATTCCAACCTTAAAGGCAAAAAGTAGTCCCGCATGGACTAGAAGCACCCGGGTAATATTCGGTAGGGAATAATCGAGCTTTGCTCCCGATGAGCCTTGTGTATGTATTCTATTCATATTGCACTCATTCTCCGAAAAATCACCGAATTCTCACTGAAGCATGGGCTACAGCTATGAGAATAGGGCTGGCACGTAGGTGCCGCCCCAAGGGAGACGGTGTTTCCGAGGTTGTGGGATTCTGGCGCGATGCTACGGATAGAAACCCGATCTGTCAATGACATTCCTTCTCGTCGGGGTCGCCTTTGTGGGGTAATGAGGGCGATTTTCACTCGAGGATGGGTCGAAAAATCTCAGTCAAACTCCAAAGCACAGTTGGGGCGAAGGGTCAGTGATGCAGCGCACAGATAGATAGAAGAGTTGGACACGGGAGGTAACACGTTTTCATGCATTTGGAGGGTTTCTTCCCTCTAGAATCTCACGCTTCTAAGAGCTTCACCGTGGGGCGAAGCGTAGCGTAATGGGATTC
>CAXGXL010000124.1:0-8155 GCA_964013555.1 uncultured bacterium | reverse complement strand
TAAACCGCTGGTTACCGCACGCTTAATTCGGCCGACTGCCATGGCTGCTTTGTTCGGGGGAACAAATTGTTTAGCAAAGTCCAACGCTCCCTCGGTAAAGTTCTCAGGCGGAAGAACCTGATTAATCAACCCTAAAGCCAACGCCTCGTCAAAACCGAGATTTTTGCCTGTAATCATCAACTCCAAGGCCTTCGATTTACCTAGCATGCGAGAGAGCCGTTGCGTACCACCCGTACCCGGCAAAACCCCCAATGCTACTTCGGGAAGCCCAATCTTGCCGCCATCTTTCTTTGCAATTCTCATATCGGCGGCCATAGCCACCTCAAGTCCGCCGCCGACAGTATGTCCATTGAGAGCGGCTATAACCAATTTTGGGGTCTGCTCTAGCCTATTGAGAGTCTCATTAGCATGAAGACAAAAATAATACTTGAAGGTAGGGGTTACATCGTTGAGCATGGCAATATCAGCACCCGCACAAAAGAACTTATCACCTTCGCCAGTAAGCAAGATTACATGAACATCCTCAGCCATTCGTGCTTCTAAAATCGCCGAATCGAGCTGAGTCATCATTTCATAGCTATAACAATTGGCAGGAGCATTGCTCAGAGTTATAATCCCAACGCCTGCGTCTTTTTTGAAAGAAATCAATTCACTCATAGCAAGAGCTTATAGGGTATTGGCCCCAGAGAGTCTATACAGCGCTTTTGGCAAAGAGCTCAAAACAAAGACGGCCCTAGATTAAACGACTTTGATTCCCTCTCCTGGGAGAATTTCACCAATGCGAGTTGCCTTGGTATACCCAGCTTGACAAAGCGCAGAGAGAACCCCCTCCAATTGTTCCGGTTGAACCGCCACAAGAAGGCCTCCGGAAGTCTGAGGATCTAGCAAAAGAGGCTCCACCTCCCCAACGAGGGGACCCAAATGTTCCACGTACTCTCGATTGCGAGCATTACCACGAGTTATAAAGCCAGCCTCCATACACGCACGTGCGCCAACATAGTCCGGAACAAGTTGAGATTCGATGCACATTAAAACACCACTGGCTTTAGCCATCTCCGCACCATGACCAAGTAAGCCGAAACCAGTAACATCAGTTACCGCTTTAACTCCAGCCGCTTGCAAGGGTGCTACGGCAGCGCCATTGGTTTGAACCATGCCGGCAATAGCTTCCTCAAGGGCCTCCTCCCCTAGGTGGCCGCGTTTAACCGCGGTGGTGAGAGTCCCGGTTCCAAGCGGCTGGGTCAAAACCAGTTGATCCCCAATTTTCAGATTGTGATTCCCAAAAACCCTCTCGGGATGAACCATTCCGATAGCCATCAATCCAAACACAACGTCTTTGCTCTCAATGCTGTGTCCGCCGAGAACTGGAGCTCGATTTTCATTGGCAGTCAGGGCGCCTCCCTTGGCAATTTCAATCGCAATTTCATCAGGAATGCCGCTAGAAACTCCTAAAAAACTAAGACTTAAAAGTCCCTCTCCCCCCATTGCGAATACGTCAGAAAGAGCATTCGCCGCAGCTATTCGACCGTAGGTCTGAGGATCATCCACGATAGGAGTAATCACGTCCAAAGTTGCTACAATAGCTCGCTCATCATCGAGCTTATACACCGCCGCATCTTCAGCATTCTGAAACCCACAAAGTACCCGCTCATCCATGGGAAGAGGGAGCGAATCAACCAATTGCCGCAACACCGTTGGGCTAAGCTTGGCTGCTCACCCCGCGCAATCTACCAATTGAGTCAATCTAATCTTATCGGTCATAGTCAAGGGGTAGCACGAGCGGCTCCGGTCGGCAATCACCCGAGAATTAGGAAGGCAACCAAAAGATAAACCGCAACTCCCAATACATCGCATCCGGTTGTCACCAAGGGGCCGGCAGCTATAGCGGGATCGATTCCCAGTTTCTTGAAGGCCAAAGGAGCCAACGCTCCCACAACAGCTGCCATCGACATGGACGCAATCATCGACGTGGAAAGGGTTATGCCTAAGATAGGATGACCGTTTTGAATGAGCGCAAAAATGCCAACCAATATTCCCGCAGCCAAGCCCATAATGAAGCCAACAGTTATTTCTCGAACCAGTGTCCTGCTTACGGTCCCAATTTCAACCCGTCCAATGGCAAGACCTCGAGTTATAATCATGGCGGTTTGGGAACCGACATTTCCGGTCATTGCCATTACTACGGGAACAAAGGAGGCCAAAATAATCGTATCCCCCGGAACATTGGAGAACATAGGGACCAACACCGTGGTCAATAAGGAGCCCAATAAACTCGAAACCAGCCAAGGAAGCCGAAAAAGAGCGATCTTCAAAAAATCCGTCCCATAAACAAGCTCTTCAGAACTCGCACCCGCCATCACCATGACATCTTCGGTAGCCTCTTCTTCGAGTACATCTTGGATATCGTCGAAGGTAATCCGTCCGAGCAAGGAACCAGCTCCATCAACCACCGGCAACGCGGCCAAATCGTATTTCTTAAACAAGCCAGCCACTTCTTCTTGATCGAGCCCAGGAGTTACCTGATGCCGAATTTCGGCCCGAATAGTAGCGATTTCTTGATCTGGTTGGGATAAAATTAAGTCCTCAAGACTCACGGTCCCAATCAATCGATTACCTTCATCAACAACGTAAATGTCTAATATTTCGTCGATTTCTTCACGGGCAACTCGAATAGCTTCGATGGCGTCGCGAACCTTAAGCCCTCGCGGTACCGAGCAAAGCTCGGTTTGCATCAGGCCACCAGCGGAATCCTCGGGATAGGCTAGAAGAATCTCAAGTTCGCCTCGATCTTCCTCCTCCAGGGCCTCAAGAATCGCCTCCGCTCGAGCATTGGGTAATTCCTGAAGGACATCTGCTGCATCGTCGGTCTCAAGTTCATGGACCACTTCGACTAGGCGCTCAAGTTTGATACAAGAACCAAGCGCTTCGATCTGGCCATCGTCGAGCTCCGACATCACCTCGCCCAGTCTCTCAGCGCTTAAATGCGAGGTGATAGTCGGCCAATGGTCCGGTTGAACTAAATCGAAGAGCTCTGCGATATCAGCTGAATGCAATAAATTGAGATAGGACTGCAAAACTTCTTCGGAGCCTTTTTCAAACAAGCTCTCTATTTCGAAGTTGCGCTCTACCATGATAAACCACACCTACTGCTCGAGGTTTTCAATATCACGAGCGCGTTGCAAATAACGCCCTCGGATGCCCCTGTAAATCTCGCTCAACACGAGAATCAACCCACATTTCGTCAATACAAGACTCTACCAACTCACGCTGACTGGAACCAAATTCCATCGCAAAAAGGCCTCTAGAAATCAAATGTTCTGCCGCCTCAGGAATCAAGCGTCGAATGATATCCATCCCGTCTCTACCTGCAAAAAGAGCGGTCTCCGGCTCGAATTGCACCACATCAGCACTGAGATTGTCTCGTTCTAACTCTTCGACATAGGGTGGGTTTGAGACAATAATGTGGAATTGTTCACCCATCGCCGTGTCCAGAAGATCTCCGTGAACAAAACGAATCTTCTCTTGCACCCCTAGGTTCAGAGCATTAGCAGAAGCTACCTCTAGAGCTTTCTCACTAATATCCACCGCACTTATTCGAACGTCTTCTAATTCAGCCGCTAGAGTTATGCCTATACAGCCAGTTCCCGTGCCAATATCTGCGATTCGCAATGGCGAGTCAGAATCAACGCTAGCGCGATACTCTTGGCACCACCGAATAATGCCATCGATTAGATGTTCCGTTTCAGGCCGGGGAATCAATGTATCTTTGGTTACTCCAAACGGGCGCCCGTAAAATTCCTTAACACCTAGAATATAGGCAACCGGCTCCCGAGAAGCCCTGCGCTTAACCATACTCCGAAACTCAGCTCTCTCCTGCGATGAAATAGGTCGGTCATAATGCGTATAGAGAAAGATGCGATCTCGCTTTAATGCATGTGCCAAAAGCACTTCGGTGTCCAAACGAGCGGACTCTATTCCGGCCTTAGCAAAATAAGATTGCGTCCAATCCAAAATGCGTTGCACTGTCCACACTGTGGTGTCCACTGAGCTCAGTCCAATCCGCCCTCTTTGAGCTCTTCTGTTTGAAAATGCGTTCGAACAGCATCCAAAATGCGATCGATATCTCCACCAAGTGCAGCAGGAATACCGTGAACAGTGAGGCCAACCCGGTGATCTGTAATTCTATCTTGAGGATAATTATAAGTCCTGACCTTTTCCGAACGGTCACCACTTTTAACCATATTCTTGCGCTCAGCAGCACGCTTGGCGTCTTCTTCTTGTTGAACTCGGTCAAGGAGTCGTGAAGCTAGCACTTTAAGCGCTTTCGCTTTATTCTTATGCTGGCTCTTTTCATCTTGGCACGTCACAATCATTCCGGTCTCGAGATGAGTGATTCGCACCGCCGAATCCGTCGTATTTACCGATTGGCCCCCAGGACCACTGGAACGATAGACATCGACCCGAATATCGCTTTCCTTAATATCAATTTCGACATCTTCAGCTTCAGGTAGGACCGCTACTGTGCAAGCGGATGTATGAATGCGACCTTGGGATTCCGTAGAGGGAACTCGCTGAACTCGATGACCACCCGACTCGTATTTAAGACAGGAATAGACACTCTCCCCTGAAATCATAAGAACCACTTCTTTAAAGCCGCCCTTGGTGCCCTCAGAAGAAGACATCAGCTCCACTCGCCAACCACGTTTGTCAGAATAGCGGCTGTACATCTTGAAAAGATCGCCAGCAAAAAGAGAAGCTTCATCACCTCCGGTACCCGCACGAATTTCTAGAAGTACATTTTTGTCATCGTTAGGATCTTTGGGAAGTAGAAGAATTTTAATAGTCGCTTCGAGCTCATCACGACGAGACTCTAAATCCAGCAACTCTTCTTTGGCCATCTCGACCAATTCCTCATCTTCACCCCCATGGATGATTTCTTTATTCCCTTCGATATCGCTATAAACTCGCTTCAGGACCCGGTAATTCTCCACGATTTTCTCTAAATCACGGTGTTCCTTACCTAGGGTGCGAACTTGTTCGGGGTTTCCTAAAACAGCCGGATCGGCTAACTTTCGGTTCAGCTCTTCGTAACGGTCCTCTACCTGAACGAGTTTATCCAACATCGCCTAAACCTATTCTTACCGGCATTTGGCACACCAGCGAAAAGTTGAAAGGACCCACTGGGGGGAAACCCCAGAGACTGTAACCAATTAATTGCGCTTGTATTTACGCTTAAATCTCTCAACACGTCCTTCCGTATCCACTAGCTTTTGAGTACCAGTAAAAAACGGGTGACATGTGTTACAAATGTCGACTTTATAGCTGCCGGCTACGGAGCGGGTTTCAATCTTATTGCCACACGCACACTCAATAACGGCATCCTTGAGTTCTGGATGAATTTCTGACTTCATATCTAACCTCTTAAAAGACGGGCATGTTTAGAAGATCTGGGCCTTTATTGTCAAGGGAACAAAGCAATTCCCCTAGATCGTAGCACAAAGCCTAAATGGTCTTAACCCTTTATAATTATTATTATTCTTGCATTAAGAAACTCCAATACCCCAAAAGAACTTCCGAAGATATTCTCCCAAAGTAGAAAGTTTACCTAAAATCGCCCTCCTGGCACCCTTCAGAGGTGAACCTTTGCCGGCTCCCACCCTTGAGAATGGGAGAACACGTTAATCTACCGGCGGCGCGTAATTAGTGAGCTTAATTCCCTCAACCGCCGAAATATACTCGTCGATATTCGGTGTCCGCCCCAAAATAGCTGATAGGACCACAACCGGCGTCGAAGCAAGTAAGGACTCTCCTCTTTTCTCCTCGCTATCAGCAACAACACGCCCCTGGAAAAGCCGTGTTGATGTGGCCATTACTGTATCGCCCTTTTCGGCTTTCTCTTGATTACCCATGCACAAATTGCAGCCAGGTCGTTCAAGGTACATCATATTTGAATAGGTTGTACGAGCAGTGCTTTTGGGCGCATCGTCATCAAACTCGAAGCCCGAGTACTTTTGAAGAACCTCCCAATCGCCTTCTTCTTTGAGCTCATCAACAATATTGTAAGTTGGTGGAGCAACCACCAACGGAGCTTTAAACTCCACCGTTCCCTCTTGCCTTTCGATGTTCTTGAGCATTTGGGAAATCACTTTCATATCGCCTTTGTGAACCATACACGAGCCTACAAAGCCTAAATCTACCTGTTTCTCCCCACCGTAGTAAGAAATAGGTCTAATCGTATCATGGGTGTAGCGCTTGGAGACATCGTCATTATGAACATCTGGATCGGCAATCATTGGCTCTATGATCTGATCCAGATCCACAACGAATTCCGCTGAATATTGAGCGTTTGGATCGGGCATCAACGCCGGTCTTTCCCCTGATTTAAGCCCGGAAATTCTCATCTCCGCTTTATCCACCAAGCCCTTTAGAACTTGCTTCTCATTATCCATTCCTTTGTCGATCATAACCTGAATCCGACTCTTTGCAATCTCCAAGGACTCAATCAAGGTATCGCTCTTTGAAATGCAGATAGCCGCCTTGGCCTTCATTTCCGCGGTCCAATCCGTAAACGTGAAGGCCTGGTCTGAGAGGAGAGTTCCGATATGAACTTCGATGATCTTCCCCTGAAAGACGTTATCGCCAAACTCCTTGAGCATTTGAGCCTGGGTAGCATGAACAACATCACGGAAGTCCATATGGTCTTTCAAAGTCCCTTTAAACGTCACCTTCACCGATTGCGGAATGGGCATGGTCGCCTCACCGGTCGCCAAAGCGAGCGCCACAGTTCCAGAGTCCGCACCAAAGGCCACCCCTTTTGACATTCGCGTGTGGGAATCACCTCCGATAATAACGTCCCAATCATCCACCGTAATATCATTGAGAACCTTGTGAATGACATCAGTCATCGAATGGTACTCACCTTTGGGGTCGCGCGCTGTGATGAGGCCAAACTTATTCATAAAGCTCATAAGCTTCGGGATATTCCTCTGTGCCTTAACATCCCAAACTGAAGCTGTATGGCAGCCCGATTGGTACGCTCCGTCCACCGTAGGAGAAATAAGCGTGGCCGCCATCATCTCGAGCTCTTGGGACGTCATCAGCCCCGTGGTGTCTTGAGAACCAACAATATTAACCTTAACCCGAACGTCGGAACCGGCGTGAAGTACCTTGCCAGGTGTCGTGCCCACTGCATTTTGATTGAAGATCTTCTCCACTGCTGTAAGGCCTTGGCCCGGGTGGGAAATTTCCTTGGAAACCGCATAGACTGCAGGTGCCTCAATGCCGAGAATAGCCGCCGCAGTAGTCTGTAGCTTCTTCCCAAAAACAACTGCGTAAGAACCTTGGGCCCGGATGAATTCAAGCTTTTGAGGGGTTAGAGCCGAAGCGATATCGCAGAGCTCTTCGGTCCCATCTTCATTGTAGAGCTTCTTCGTCTTGGTATTGATTGTCAGAACAGTGCCAGTATCGATGGAGAAAACTTGCTCCAAAACGGGTTCGCCGTCTTCATCCATAATCGGCTCGCCCTTGTCATCAAGTTTTTTTACCCAATTCTTGAGATCGATCCCGATCCCTCCCGTCACGCCGACCGTTGTCAAAAAGATAGGAGAAATTCCGTTTGTTCCCCCTACAATCGGAGCGATGTTAATAAAGGGAACATAAGGGCTAGCCTGAATACCGGTCCACAGAGCCACATTATTGACTCCTGACATCCGGGAGGATCCCACTCCCATGGTGCCCTTATCGGCCACCAACATCACCCGTTTGTCGGGATGCTTGGCCTTAAGTGCACGAAGAACCCCTTGCGATTTTTCATTATGCTCAAACAAGCACTGCCCGTGGAGCTCTCGGTCTGATCTAGAGTGAGCATCACTGCCCGGAGAGAGCAAGTCGGTGGAAACATCGCCCACGGCCGTCACATAGGTCACAACCTCAATAGTCTCCTCAACCGGGGGAAGCTCGGTAAAGAATTCGGCTTTTGCATAACTCTTGAGAATATCAGTCGCGATCTCATGCCCAGCCTTATAGGCTTCTTCCAGGCGATCCGTATCAGCTTCGTACAAAAAGACTTGAGTTTTGAGAATATCAGCAGCTTGAAGCGCAATTGTCTGGTCCTGCCCTAACGCCAAATCCAAAAGGACCTCAACCGAAGGCCCCC
>CAXGXL010000123.1:0-8181 GCA_964013555.1 uncultured bacterium | reverse complement strand
CAATTGGCGCCTCGTTTGGTGGTGCTTTGGCGATTACTTCTACCAGTGGTCCTGGCGTAGCATTAAAAGGCGAAGCAATGGGGCTTGCTGTTATTACCGAATTGCCACTTGTGATTATCAACGTTCAGCGAGGGGGGCCTTCGACCGGGCTTCCTACGAAAACCGAACAGTCCGATCTACTGCAGGCGTTCTATGGCCGAAACGGTGAATCACCCCTACCCATTGTCTGTGCCTCGACGCCTTCAGATTGTTTTTATGCCGCCTTTGAAGCATCTCGAATCGCACTAAAATACATGACACCGGTTGTGCTTTTGACTGATGGTTATTTGGCTAATGGAGCGGAACCCTGGAAGATTCCAGATCCTGACTCCTTAAGCGAGATTGAGGTCAAAGCGCCTTCCACATCAGAGGGGTTTGCGCCTTATGCCCGCGACCCTCAAACATTGGCCCGGCCATGGGCTATTCCTGGGATGGCTGGATTTGAGCATCGAATTGGGGGGTTGGAAAAAGAGCATATTGACGGCGGCGTGAGCTATGACCCTGAGAATCACGAGTTAATGTGTCGCTTGCGAGCCGAAAAAGTAGCTCGAATTGCCAATGAATTACCTCCAACTGAGATTTTTGGTGAAGAGAGTGGAGATGTTTTGCTCTTGGGGTGGGGATGTACCTATGGTGCAATTTATAGTGCCACAGCCCGCCTTCAGGACATGGGCAAGAAAGTTTCGCATGTGCACTTGCGAAATCTATGGCCGTTTCCAAAAGACTTGGTTGGGATAATGAAGCGATTTCGAAAAGTGGTTGTCCCTGAGTTAAATTTGGGACAGCTCTCGAAGATTCTTCGTGCCGAGACCCTGGTAGACATTCAGTCGATCTCTAAACTTCAAGGAAAGCCCTTTAAGGAAGCGGAGCTGGTTAATAAGGTTGTGGACATTTTGGATGGCAAGGAGGTCACACCATTTTTGGTTGAGACTCTCGAAAATGCAGACTTAGGCAATAAAACTGAGACCCCGACTGCCATTCACTGAAGCACCGAGGGAGGGATGAAACCATGAGCAGTACACAAGCCGTAACTGAACCTCTTAAGCTAACCAAAAAAGATTTCGATCCTGGTATCGACGTTAGGTGGTGCCCAGGGTGTGGCGATTATTCAATCTTAGCGAATATTCAACGTACTTTGCCTAGCTTGGGCGTTCCACGGGAGAATTTTGTATTTATTAGCGGAATCGGGTGTTCAAGCCGTTTCCCATATTACATGAATACCTATGGGTTTCATACGATACATGGTCGGGCACCGGCGTTTGCGTCTGGTTTAAAGGCAAATCGCCCAGATCTGGACGTTTGGCTTATAACTGGTGATGGGGATAGTCTCTCCATTGGAGGAAATCATCTAATCCATATTCTCCGCCGCAATATCAACGTCAATATTATTCTATTTAATAATCGGATCTACGGACTTACCAAAGGCCAATACAGTCCGACCTCCGAAGTGGGCAAGGTAACCACTTCAACTCCAATGGGGTCGCTTGATGCTCCATTTCGTCCATTGAGTGTGGCATTGGGGGCTGAGGCCAGTTTTGTCGCAAGGTGTATTGATACGGATGCAAAGGGCAGTAAGGCGGTCTTAGAAGCAGCGCATGCACACCGAGGAACCTCTTTGATTGAGGTCTATCAAAATTGCAACGTGTTTAATGACGGTGCATTTGTGAATATTACGAATAAAAACGATAAATTTGATAAGCAGCTGCACCTAGAAGCGGGCAAGCCCATGCTTTTTGGAAAACAGAAAGATAAGGGCATCATTATGAAAAATGGTCGCATGGCGGCGGCTACTATTGGCGAAGGGGGGATCACACAGGAGGATATCCTGGTTCACGATCCAAGTGACCCCGATCCTTCTATGGCATTTTGGCTTACTCGTTTTGAGCAACCGGAACTGCCAGTTCCGATGGGGGTGTTTCGTTCAGTGGAGCGTCCTACTTATGATGATGGATTTAACCAGCAGATTGCAGACGCGAAGTCGCAAAAGGGCGAAAAGACTCTCCATGACTTGCTCTTTTCTGGGGATACATGGAAGGTAGATTAGCAGAGTTTTCGGACCTTATCCATTGCTGTTGAGTTCAATGCACCGAGGCCGAAGGAAGCTAGAAGCTAAGTGCCTTTGTTGTGGATTTTCTCTTCTCGACTAATGCCTATTTTATTGAAGAAGAGTTCTTCTATGGTGCGTTGAACTAAGCGCCAAAGCAGGTCTTTGTCATCGCAGCGTGCGAAAATACCAATATCTATCTTGAAGGCGCCCTTGTCAGCTCGCCCCCCCCCATAGGGAGCTCCTTGTGGGTCACTGCCTAGAAGTTCTTTTAGAAATCGATCCGGATCGACCACGTCGGAGATGGTGCGCAAAGAGCCGTCGACAAATTGGTTATTGACGATGCCGTAGCATAGAACCGTTTCAATTCCCTCTCGCCGAAGCAGGTAGTCTGCGGCTTGCCCGATGCTATCTCGGTCTTCATCACGCACGAAGTAGACTCCCGCCAAGAGAAAAGTGTCACCGATAACCCGTTCGGCATAGGCTCGTTGCGTGATTTCCATGGTTCTCGGTGAGATATTTTGCAGCGAGATTGCCATCAATAATTCATGGTCTGCATAGGGGGCCAAATAGGCGGCCGCACGATAGTCTAATTCTCGGGCAAGTAGATAATCGTCGGTGTCTGAACGGATGCCGTAAAGCAGCGCGCTGCACAACTTTGCGCAATTGGGGTTCTCTCTGTCGAGTGGGGCGATACCCTCTGCTAGGTATTCTGCATAGATGGAGCAAGTGGCTCCGGAGTCTTCTCGAATGTCAACAAAATCTGCTTCGGTTTCGAATTGTCCTTTATGATGGTCTACCACTGTCACTAGTGGAAGGTGCCTTAGATTGGGTGGGAGTTCCACATTTTGCGTATCTACGACGGCTATTCTGGCATAGGCACTCAGATCGAAATTATCTGAGTAGCGTACCATTTCAATGGCGAGTCGTTTGACCAGAGCACGGTTTTCGTGATGGGAGATATCGTCGAAATAGAGGATCAAAGGTTCTATGTCATAGCGCTGGCAGATATAGGCATGAGCCATTGCGCTTCCGATGCTGTCTGGATCTGGGTAACCTCGGATCGCAATGATATGGCGTTCGCCCCCAAATTGGGACAACAATTCGTCGAGTTTTTTTGTCATCGGTCCGAATTGTTGGGCATTTGAACTTTCGTTTTCCATCAGCAACAGTCTAGGCTAAATAAGAAGGGGCAAACAAGACTCCGATTGTGGACGACCCAATATGGGGGAAGGTAAGAATAAAAAAGTGCAATATTCTTCAGTGGTTGACAGGTTTCTATCCAGGGTGTCCAAAGAACTGGGGGCTCGGTTAGAGACTCATCCCGATGCAATTGCCAAAGTGGTAGGAGACGAATCCGGCCTTGATAATGGATGGGCTCATGGGGTTGTGTGGCCTTCGACCACAGCTGAGGTGGCAAGTCTTGCGAAAGAAGCTTCCGACCTTGGCGTTGCCTTGATTCCCAGAGGAGCCGGAACCGGTAAAAGTGGTGGTTGTATTCCCGATGGTGGATTCGTCGTGGATTTGAGCCGGATGACTAAGATTAAAGAGTTACGTCCCAATGACCTTTATGCGGTGGTGGAGCCTGGAGTTATCACTGCGGAGCTTGATCGTTTGGCTGCTGAACATGGGTTGATGTATCCACCCGATCCGGCGAGTTGGGAGTCAAGCACGCTGGGGGGAAATATTGCAACCAATGCTGGTGGCCCCCGGGCGGTTAAGTATGGCGTCACTCATCGTTACGTGTGGGGCCTAGAGATGGTTTTGGGAGATGGTCGGGTCCTAAACACAGGGAGAACGAGTATTAAAGGGGTGGCTGGCTATAATTTGTCTTCTCTTTTTGTGGGGTCGGAAGGAACACTTGGTTTTATTACCAGTGCAACCCTGCATTTGATACCCCGGCCTTCGGTGGTGGAAACCGGGTGGCTCTCTTTTGATTCTGTAGAAGCTGCAACGAACGCTACCTCGAACATTTTTCGTCAAGGGCTTATGCCTTGTATGCTTGAAATGCTTGATTCCACGGCAATTGAAGTTGTGCGATCTGCATCGAGCCTACCCATTCCCCAGAAAATAGGGGCGGCTCTTTTAGTACAAACGGATGGGACTGGTACTGAGCCGATGGCAGATCTCTTGCGTATGTGTGAGGTTGCTGTCGATGCAGGAGCCTATGATACCATCGTCGCTCAGAATGAAAAGACGCGGGAGGGGATTCGTCGTTTTCGTCGTTTGGTATCTAGCCGCCTCAAGGAAACGTATCCTTACAAGTTATCCGATGATGTTGCCGTTCCGCGAAGTAAAATGAGCGAGCTTTTAGAAAAAGCTCATTTAGAGGCTCAAAAGTACGGGATTGACTTTTGTGCATACGGCCATATGGGGGACGGTAATTTACATCTTAATTTGCTCGGTTCCAATGAGTTTAGGGAAGCTGCACAATTATGCAGGGCTCGTATCTTGTCTCTTGCGATTAACTTAGGGGGAACCATAAGCGGCGAACACGGTATAGGTTTGGCTAAGCGCGACTATCTCCCACTAGAGCATGGTGAAATACAACTGAACCTGCAAAAACAAGTCAAAGCTTCGTTCGATCCTGAAGGTATCATGAATCCGAAAAAAATATTTGTTTAATGGGTGCGGTCTAATTTTCCCGACTCTAGTATCCACGAGGCAAGTTCGCTATATGTCCCGTTATGGAAAAAGTAAGTATCGCGAAAATCAAGGAACAAATAGCTTTGGGGATGTTATCCGATTCTGAGATTGGAGCATTGCAAGATGATTCTCGTTCTGGGGTTCGAGCTTTGGTTAAGCGTGAGCTAAACGCTCGACAAGCGATGCAAAGAGAGCTTGATCGGGTTGAGGAAATGCTCGAGTTTGAACGAGGTCTTTGGAGTAGGGGCATTGAGTTTGTTGCCGGTGTTGATGAGGTGGGGGTGGGGCCCCTAGCAGGTCCGGTTATTGCTGCGGCCGTGGTTCTTCCCCAGAATTCTCGAATCCTTGGGGTGGATGACTCTAAGAAGCTCACCCATAAGAAAAGACAACATTTGGCCGCTCAAATCAAAACCGAAGCGAGGAGTTTTGCCTTTGGTATGTGCAGTCCAAGAGAAATCGACCACCATAATATTTACCAAGCTTCGAGGCTTGCGATGTCTCGGGCTGTAAAAAATCTTCCCAAAGAGCCCGGACACTTATTAGTAGATGCACGAACGGTGCCCCAGACGACTATTGCGCAGACGAATATGATTCATGGAGATGCTAGAAGTTACTCGATTGCGGCAGCGAGCATTTTGGCTAAAGTAGAGCGGGATATTCTTATGGAGCGGTATGCTTTGGATTTTCCCGGGTACGGCTTCGAAAACCATCGAGGTTATGGAACGGCGATGCATCTGAAGGCATTGCGCGATATGGGGCCTACACCGATTCATAGAAGCAGCTTCGCTCCGGTTGCCCATGCAGCTGCCCTGCACTCATCTTGATTCAATTAGAGACTATTTTTCTTGGTGTAGACCACTAGTCGCCGCACAGATTCGAAAACGGCACCCAGGCCTACTACTGCTCCAATGTAGAAGCCGTATGGAGCGACGCCGTATCGATCGTCAACCCAATTTCCTATACCGGTTGGAACAATAATGCAGAAGGTAAGTTCTATGCCAAAAGAAGAATATTTACCGGCCAGGCGCCACATTCTTCGTTTCTCACTATTTGCTTTATTCTTCATTGTGGCGACGTAGTAGAACGAAACGTCGCATCCCGTAAAGTACAATGAACACAAGTGCTTCAAAAGGTAGCGCGAGAGCCGTGCAATTTCCGTTGTTGGTCAATGTTTGGGCGGGCGATGGAGGTGTGGGCTCTCTCTCATAGTTTCTTGAGCGGCCAGTAACTCGAAAAGTGATTGTGGCGGTGGTGGTATTTTTGCGAGGGCTTTGGTCGGATACACTTAGGTGAATTGTGGTCGTTGTGTTTGGAGTTTGATTAAGAGCTGAAAATGTCACAGTATTTCCGTTCAAAGAGACACCGTTAGGAATAGGTTCTTCGAGGATCTTGATTGGATCCAATGGGTCGTTTTCTGGATCGGTGATTTCAAGGGTTACTTCTTTGGTTTGGCCAACTTCTAGGGTGAAAGTTCCTCCACCATTGATAATTGGGGCACGGTTATGGGTGTAGCGCAGAACTCGTTTGTTTCCGTTATCGGCTACAAGCAAAAAGTCGCCGTTTGTGGAAACGGCGAGGCTTTGGGGATTGGTTAGGGTGCTTGAAGTGGGCGGGACTTGGGGAGAGTTGTAGGCTTCTAGTTCATTGCCGATTCCAATGGTGGCTCTTGCTAGATTTAAAAGAGGTTCTCTTGTTTTCGGGGTAGGAAAGAAGAGAACTCGACTGCTCAAGTTATCGGCTACCCACAATCCACCGGTGGAATTGAGCCCAATGCTAGCCGGCTTTCTGAAGCGGTAGGCTCCGTCTTCAGGAGTATCTTCTTGCCATGGAGCATTTTCTTGAAAATTCCTTTGCCCGACTACACCATCTGCAGCGGTAGCTTCGACCTCCCGTGGAGCCGTGGGATTTTCAAACCATAAAATGCGATGATTTCCGCTGTCCGCAACCCAGAGTGTGCCGTCTTGATCTAGGAAGAGGTCCGTGATGTCGCAGAGAGTATCGTGACTCGCGCTTGCTGCACCTCGATTGCATTCATTTGCAGGAAGCGCTCGATCTGCATAGTCAGAAGTCTCTGCATAACTTTGGCCAAATACGCGTTGGGGTTTCACAAAGCTCGACTCGTTTTGCTCAATATCATAGTGAAAAATTCGATTGGCTTGGGCTGTGGGGACTCCATCGTTGAGAGAATTATCCAAATAGGTGCTGACCGCCACGAAGAGTTGATTATTACGCATGGCTACGGCCTTAAAGCCGAGATAAGCGGTGCCGGTGGATGTAAGGTTGGTAACCCCGAGTGCCTGATTGGCTCCGAGGGCATTTTTATTCTCGTAAATGACGATTCGTTGGTTTCCGTAATCGGCGATTGCGATTTTTCCACTGATTGGGTCCACGGAAACGTCTACCGGAGTGTTGAGCGTATCGATTCCAGGGTCTGTATCACCGCGGTTCGCTTGGTAGTCTGTGACGCTACTTTGCCCAAATACTTTTTCATTGGGGTTGGAGCCAATGACGTACGTACTAATATTATCAAAGCGGACAACTCGATGAGAGGATGGATCTACAACCAGAGTGTAGGGGCCATTTTCACTATAACCTATATCGACGGTTCCAATATTTAAGAAGCCCCTTAGAATAAGTCGGTTAGCTTGATTGTGACTGTAGTCGCTTTGTCCTAAGACTCTATCTGCAGTGTTGTCGGGCTCCGAATAGGCATAGCGATTGACTCGAAAATTTCCCGAATCCGCTACCCATAATTGCGCGTCGTCTCTTAACACTGTTATGCCTTTAGGGGTGTCCAGCCCCTGGTCGGAAGGGCTACCCTGATTTAAATTGTGGTAATTGGCCACGGTGGAGTTCGAACCGGGCTGGCCGAAGACGCGGCTGGCATCCGCTGGTATCTGCACGACCGCGTGGGTTCTTATTTGATTTTCAAGCTCATCAAAGAAAAGAACTCGATTGCCACTTCTATCTAAAACAAAAAGCCCCCTTGAAGTTGAGGTCAAGTCTCCGACTCCTAGAAAATCAGAGTAGAGTTGGTTGCGTAAATCATCAGCACTTTGCTGAATTCGATTGGAGACACAGACACCGAAATTACATACTTGCGAGTCCGAGCAGGTGACCGAAATTGGAGAATATTCGCATGAGGCAACGCTGTCGCCACCAATGCTGCACGTACCATTGGTGGGGTATTGTGTGGCGAGATTTCCATCGCAGGTGTTGGGTGGGGGGGATGCGCACTGGCCGAGACCTGCGCAGGGTGAGTCGCTATTGATGCATGTGCCATTGTTGCAGACTTGCCCCAGTTCATCGCAATTGACTCGGGTAGCCTCGGTGAAATGACAAGTCCCCATATTGCATGTCCCAGAAGGATTGTAGCTTATTGCAACACTTCCGTCGCACCATGGGTTCCGAGGTTGGTCACAAACAACTCCATTACAAGCTGTTATTTGTTG